>DATIAY010000171.1:0-74053 GCA_035457825.1 Candidatus Methylomirabilota bacterium | reverse complement strand
TTGTCGATCGACCCGTACTCCCGCACCGCGATGCCCTTGTTCTTCGTGTGCAGCACCTTCGTGATCGCCGCCGTCAACGTCGTCTTCCCGTGATCGATGTGCCCTATCGTCCCCACGTTCACGTGCGGCTTCGTCCGCTCGTACTTCGCCTTGGCCATCTCGCTATCCTCCTCGAGCGGCGCTCACCGAGCGCGGCGCCTGGCTAGAGGGCTGGAGCCCATGACCGGACTTGAACCGGTGACCCCGTCCTTACCAAGGACGTGCTCTACCGACTGAGCTACATGGGCGCCGATCATCGCTCCCGTGTCGGGCCTTCGGCCGCCGCCGCACCCCTGGCCCACGGCGGCTTCGGGTATGGAGCGGGAAACGGGATTCGAACCCGCGACCCCCAGCTTGGAAGGCTGGCGCTCTACCGCTGAGCTATTCCCGCGGAATAGACTGGTGGGGAGGGGAGGATTTGAACCCCCGAAGGCGTACGCCAGCAGATTTACAGTCTGCCCCCTTTGGCCACTTGGGTACCTCCCCGAACCTGCCGGCATGTGATATGCGGACTCCCCGGAACTGCTGGCGCTGGCGGGAGGATTTGAACCCCCGACCCACTGCTTACAAGGCAGTTGCTCTTCCCCTGAGCTACGCCAGCACAGACAAAACTTCACTCTAGTTTCGAGTCCTTGATTAGTCAAGGACTTTTCGGCACACGGGCCTGCCTTTGGCGCCTGACTTCGTAACAAAGGACGGCCGCTGCCGCCGCCACGTTCAAAGACCCCACCCGCCCGGCCATGGGAATCGTCACGATGGCGTCGCAGGTCCTGGCCACAAGGGGTCGGAGTCCCTCGCCCTCGCTCCCCATCACGATGCAGATCGCACCGCTCAGATCGGCATTCCAGGGAGGGACGCCGCCTTCGATCGAGCCACCGTAGACCCAAACACCTGACTTTTTTAGCCTTTCCAGCGAAGCAACCAGGTTGGTTTCCCGAGCGACGGCCACCGTTCCCAGCGCTCCCATGGCGGTCCTGGCTACTGCTCCCGTGAGGCCTACTTGATGGTGCTT
Organism: Candidatus Methylomirabilota bacterium; assembly: GCA_035457825.1. GTDB lineage: Bacteria > Methylomirabilota > Methylomirabilia > Rokubacteriales > CSP1-6 > 40CM-4-69-5. The sequence goes on along the minus strand of DATIAY010000171.1, from coordinate 73,002 downwards.
CGGGACGATGACGCCATGGACCCCAAAGGCATCTGCGTTCCTCAGAATCGCCCCCAGGTTCCTGGGGTCCTGGATCTGATCTACGGCCAGGAAGAAAGCTGGTTCACCCCGCTCCTCGGGGATTCCGAGGAGCTTTTCGACGTCAGCATAGGGAGCGGCCGCGATCCTCGCCACGACCCCCTGATGCCGGGGCGATCCGGCGATCGCCGTCAGCTGGTCACGCGTCCGGAAGGAAACCTTCACCCCGGCCCGGCGCGCCAGCGCCACGACCTCCGCCAGCGGGCCGGAGGCTCCGGCGAGGACAGCCACTTCGTCAGTTCGCCGCTCCGGGCCTCGCAGCAGGGCGAGCACAGGGTTGCGCCCGTAGACGACTTCGTCGTTCGGGCCTGGTTCTCGCAGCGCCGTCACGGGGCACGTCGCATCAGGCGAGGGCCGGCCGGCGTGTCTTCCACGGACCATCCGAGCTCGTGGATAGCGTCACGCAGCTTATCGGCCCTGGCCCAGTCTCGCTGTTTGCGAGCAGCCTCGCGAGCTTCGACAAGGGGAGCCACTAGAGCGGCAGCATCCGGTGGCGTAGTCGTCTCGGTCCGTCGTTGAAAAAGACCGAGTGCGCCGCCGAGCCTCAGTAACAGACGGACTCCATTCGCGAACGGGACCGCCTGAGCGCCGCCCGCGACGGTGTCTCGGTAACGGTACAGCACATGGCTCAGATCGAAGAGTGCGGCAGATGCTGCCGGAGTGTTGAAGTCGTCATCCATGGACTTGATGAAATGCTCGACGTGCGGGGCGGCCTGGCTGATGAGCTGCCCATCACCGATCTCAGCCAGCCAGGCGTCGGGATAGCCGGGTTCGAGGGCCACGGGAGACCACCCATCGATACCAGGCACTGACAATCGCTGCGCCTCGACGACGAGTCCACGCAGGCGGTTGAGGGCACGACCCGCCTCCTGAAGCCGGTCCTCCGAGAACTCGACCGGGTGGCGGTAATGGGTGCCCAGCAGCCAGAGGCGCAGGGCATCCGGGTCGTGGCGCTTGACGAGCTCTCGGATGGCCAGCGTGTTCCCGAGCGACTTGGACATCTTCTCAGCGCCGATGTTGACGAAGCCGTTGTGGATCCAGTAGCGGGCAAAGGCCTTGCCGGTGGCGGCCTCGGCCTGGGCGATCTCGCACTCGTGATGAGGAAAGATCAGATCCTCGCCGCCGCCGTGAATGTCGAAGGACTCGCCGAGATACTGCATCGCCATGGCCGAGCACTCGATGTGCCAGCCCGGCCGGCCCGGACCCCAGGGGCTCGGCCATGCGGGCTCGCCGGGTTTGGCCGACTTCCAAAGGGCAAAGTCGCGGGGGTCGCGCTTGCGTTCGTCGACGTCCACGCGGGCCCCCGCCAGCAGCGACTCCAGATCTTTGCTGCTGAGCTTGCCGTAAGACAGGAATCGGCGGATCTCGAAATATACGTCGCCATCGACCTCGTAGGCGTAACCACCGCGGATGAGCCGCTCGATGAGCCCGATCATCTGTCCGACGTGGTCGGTGGCTTTGGGTTCGACGTCGGCGCGCAGCACGCCGATGGCGTCCATGTCGCGGTAGAACTCGGCGATGTAACGCTCGGAGATCTCCGACGCCGACACCCCCTCGTTCTGGGCCCGCCGGATGATCTTGTCGTCTACGTCCGTGAAGTTCTTGACGAACCGCACCCGATAGCCCGTGAAGATGAGATAGCGGCGGATGACGTCGAACACGATGGCGCTGCGTGCGTGCCCGATGTGGGAGGCGTCGTACACGGTCACGCCGCAGACGTACATCCGGACCTCACCCGGGGTCAGAGGAATGAACTCTTCCTTCGTGCGCTTCAGGGTGTTAAAGATTTTCACGGGCGCTCCGGAACGCTCACGCATCCACCTCGATGCTCACCACGGCCATGGCGGCGATGCCTTCCCGACGGCCCAAGAGTCCCAACCCTTCCGGACTCTTGGCCTTCACGCTCACCGCGTCTGCCGCCACACCGAGCACGTCGGCAAGCCGTTTGCCCATCTCGTCCAGGTGGGGCGCCAGTCGCGGCGCCTGGGCGAGGACCGTGGCGTCCACATTGATCAGGTGTCCGCCGTGCCGACGCACGAGACCCATGACCTCGACCAGCAGGTGGAGGCTCGAGACTCCAGCCCAGCGCGGATCGGTGTCGGGGAAGTGCCGGCCCAAGTCGCCCAGGGCCAGCGCACCGAGGAGCGCCTCCCCCACCGCGTGAGCCAGGACGTCGGCGTCCGAGTGCCCGCCGAGCCCGACCTCGGAGGGAATCGTCACGCCGCCCAGGACGAGCGCGCGATTGCGCACGAGCGGGTGGAGGTCGAAGCCCAGGCCGACTCGCGTCACCGCCGAGCCCAGGCCCGCGCGCGTCGGAGGTCGTCGGGGGTCGTGATCTTGAGGTTCGCCTCCAGGCCGCGCACGATACGCACGGGCACGCCCAGGCGCTCGACGAGCGCCGCTTCGTCCGTCCCGGAAATCCCGTCACGGTGCGATTTCTCGTGGGCCTCGCGCAGCAGCGCCGCCCGAAAGGCCTGGGGAGTCTGGGCGGCCCACAACGACGACCGATCGAGCGTCGCCTCCACGTACTCGCCATTGACCCGCTTCACCGTCTCGGCGATCGGCAGGGCACAGAGGGCGGCCCCGTGGGCCCGGGCCGCCTGCAGCACGGCGTCGACGAGCCTTCGCGTGATGAACGGCCGGACGGCATCGTGCACCAGGATCAATTCGGCATCGCTCGAGGTTGCCTGCAGCGCCCGCCACACGGACTCCTGGCGCGTGGGACCGCCCTCCACTACGGTCAACTGACACCGCCCGGCGAGTGGCGCGAGCAGTCGCCGGGTGCGCTTGAGGTAGGGGGTTGGCGCCGCTACCACGACGGCCGACACCCGGGGATGCTCGACGAAGTGTCGCACGGTGACCACCAGGATCGGCGTGCGCCCGAGGGTGAGGAGCTGCTTGGGCGTGCGCCGCCCCAACCGGGTGCCCAACCCTCCCGCCGGGATGACGACCGCCACGTCACCGCGGTGCCCGCGCGGCGCTGCCGACATCGGGCTCACCCGAGGACCAGGTCCAGCGCGGCCTGGACCGTGGCGACACCGTGAACGTCGAGCGGAAGCCGAGGATGCTCGGCCAGACTCGTCTGGGGAACCACCGCCTCCTTGAATCCGAGCGCCGCGGCCTCGCGCAGCCGTGTCTCGAGCCCGGTCACCGCCCGAACCTCACCCGTGAGGCCCACCTCGCCCACCACCACGAGCTCGCCATGGACGGCACGGTCGAGGAAACTCGAGGCGGCGGCCAGGACGATGCCGAGGTCGGCGGCGGGCTCCACGACACGACCGCCGCCGGCCACATTGACGAAGACGTCCTGGGTGCCCAGCGGCACGCCGGCGCGCTTCTCGAGGACGGCGAGCAGCAGGCAGACGCGGTTGTAGTCGGTTCCGAGCACCGTACGCCGCGGTGTCCCGAACGAGGCAGAGCTGACCAGCGCCTGCAGCTCGAACAACAGCGGCCGCGTGCCCTCTAACCCGGGGACAATGACCGAGCCGGGAGCGCCTTGGGGACGCTCGGCCAGGAAGAAGCCCGACGGGTTGGGGACCTCGAGCAAGCCGCCCTCAGCCATCTGGAACACGCCGATCTCGTTCGTCGAGCCGAAGCGGTTCTTCACGGCTCTTAGGATTCGATAGGCGTGGTGCTGCTCCCCCTCGAAGTAAAGCACAGTGTCCACGAGGTGCTCGAGCACCCGAGGCCCGGCCAACGCCCCTTCTTTCGTTACGTGGCCCACGAGAAACGTGGCCATCCCCCGTCCCTTGGCGAGCGACATGAGGCGAGCTCCGCACTCGCGGACCTGAGCCACGCTCCCGGGGGCCGACTCCAGCTCGGGCAGGAAGACCGTCTGGATCGAATCGATGACCAGAGCCTGCGGCTTGATCGCGTCGAGTTCGGCCTGGACCACGGCCAGGTCGTTCTCGGCCCACAGCAGCAGGCCGTCACCCCCGATCCCCAGGCGCTCGGCGCGGAGGCGCACCTGGGCCGTCGACTCCTCTCCGGAGACATAGAGAACCGGGGGGGCGGCAGCGGCCAAGGCCCGGGCCGCCTGAAGCAGCAACGTCGACTTGCCGATGCCGGGATCCCCCCCGATGAGAACCAGCGAGCCCGGCACCACACCACCGCCCAGCACGCGGTCCAATTCCCCGATCTCGGTCCGGACGCGCTCGACCCGCTCCGCGGCAATGTCCACGAGCGGGCGGGGCCGATTCGTCGCGGTCACTGCCCGTCGCCCGGTGGATGGGCCCCCTTGCCGCTCCTCCACGAGGACGGCGAGCTCGCCAGTCGCGCGCTTGCAATCAGGACACGTGCCCGGCTTGGGGCTCGCGAACCCGCACTGCGGGCAGCGCCAGACGCTCCGGTCTCTCATTCCTTTTGCCCGCGGTCTTTGTCGAGTCCCCGAATGAGTGAGCGAAGCAAGAGGCTCCGCTGGACACCGTCCAGGATCGTCACCAGGCGGTCGTACACGGTGGGATCCGCGATGAGCGCTCCCAAGGTGCCCTCCCCATCGTTGATCTTCGTGGTGATGGCCTTGAGATTGGCCGTGGCGACCTGCAGATCCTCGACCGCCAGGCGGAGGTTGCCGTCACCGGGGGTGTCCTTGACCAGGCTGCCCAGAGTGCCCCGGCCGCCCACGATCCGGTCTGAGACGTCCCGGAAATTCCGCGCCATCACGCGCAGATCCTCGAGTACGCCCCGGTACTTGGGGTCGAACAGGAGCGCGGGCAGGAGCCCTTCCTCCCCGCGTTCGGACAGCCGAGCGATCCGCTCCATCGCCTGGACGAACTTCCGGGCGGCCTCCGTGGATCGCTCGGAGGTGAGCACGCCGACGACTCCCTCTCCCCGCTCTACCCGATCGAGCACGCTCTGAGTGGCCGCCAGGAGGCGGTTGAGCCGGCGCAGGGCCTGGGGCTCCTCGTAGATCAGGGCATGGGCCCAGCCCCGGCCCTTCTCCACCTCCGCCCCGATGCGGGCGAACTGCTCGGTGGCTCTGCGCGCCGTGGCCGAGGCTGCCGCGATGTCCTCGACGATCTTGGTCTGGTTGAAACTTTCCGCCGTCTGGCGGAGGCTCTCGGCGACCGCCGCCACGTTCTTCATCGTCTCGGCGCCGCTGTTGATGGCCTCGGCGATATTCGTGGGGTCACGAGTGGTGATGGTCTCGCCAGAGCGAAGCGGCGGCGCTCCGGCGGTGCCCACGGTGATCTCAACGATCTTGTCTCCCAGGAGCCCCTGGGTCTCGATGCGGGCGATGGAGTCCTGCCGGATGCGGTCTGCGTAACGCCTGGCGATGTTGAGCTCGACCCGCACCTTGCCACCGGGCTGGGCGAGCAGGTGCACATCCGCCACCCGGCCGATCTGCACTCCGGCCAGCCGTACCGTCGCGCCCTCAGTGAGCCCGGCCACCTCCGTGAACTCGGCGTGGATGCTGTAGCGGGGTTCGAAGAGCCGCGTCCGCGCTCCCAGGGCATAGATCATCCCCAGGAACGCCATGACGGCGACCAGGACGAAGATGCCGACCCGGAGCCGTCTCGCCCGATCGCTGGGTTCCTCGTTCACGTCTTCACCTCGCCTGGCCGGCCAGAAACGCCTGCACCGCGGAGTCGGTCGACTCCAGCACGGCTTCTCGTGGCCCCGATGCGGCGAATCGTCCGTCGATGAGGACGGCGACACGATCGGCGACCGTGCGCGTGAGTTCGAGGTCGTGCGTCACCACGATGGCAGTGTCGCACACCCCCGTCCTCACCTGCGAGATCAGCTCGGCGACGAGCCGCGAGTTCGTGGGATCGAGGCCCGCCGTCGGCTCGTCGAAGAGCATGACCTCGGGCTCGTTCGCCAGGGCCCGGGCGATGCTGACGCGCTTGCGCATGCCCCCGGAGAGCTCGGCGGGCAGGAGCGATAGCACGTTGCCGTTGAGTCCGACCAGCGACAGGAAGTGCACCACCCGATCGTGGATCTCCGACTCTCCGAGCCGGGCGTGCTCGCGCAAGGGGTAGGCCACGTTCTCCAGGACCGAGAGCGAGTCGAAGAGCGCCGCGCCCTGAAAGACGTAGCCGATCCTCCGGCGAATGGGGAGCAGCTGCTCCTCCGACAGGCGCTCGATCCAGTGGCCCAGCAGGCAGATGCGCCCCCGGTCGGGACGGAGCAGGCCGGCGATGATCCGGAGCAGCACGGTCTTGCCCGACCCGCTACCCCCCATGACGACCAGCGTCTCTCCCCGCACAGCTTTCAGCGACACCCCTGACAGCACCTGGAGGGCATCGAACGCCTTCCAGACATCGACGACCTCGACCAGCGGCGCCACGACCCTCACCAGAACAGGCTGAGGAAGAGCTTGGTCAGGAAGAAGTCCGACACGATGACCCCCATGGTGACGTGAACGACTGTGGCCGTCGTGGCCCGCCCCAGCCCCTCGGTCCCGCCCTCCGTCGCCAGACCGTTGTAGCAGCCGATGAGGGTGACGATGATCCCGAAGAAGACGCTCTTGCCGATCCCCATGAGGAAGTCCTTCGGCACGACCCAGTACGTCGTCGTGTTCCAGTACGCATACGGGTCGGCCCCCCGCTCGAAAACCATCACGGCCAGGCCGCCGAGCACCCCCAGCGCATCGGCCAGCACCGTGAGGAGGGGGAAGACCACGAGGGCGGCGAGGATGCGCGGGACGATGAGCCGCTTGATGTAGTTGACGCCCAGCGTGCGCAGCGCGTCGATCTGCTCAGTGACCTTCATCGATCCCAGCTCGGCGGTGATGCCCGAGGCCACCTTACCACCGACCAGGACCGCAGTGAGCACGGGCCCGAGCTCGCGCAGGATGGCCAGGGCGGTCAGAGGGCCGACGTAGTTCTCGGCGCCGAAGCGGGCCATGTTGACGGCGCTCTGGATGGCGAACACCATGCCGGTGAAGATCGCCGCGGTCAGGGCCACCCCCAGCGAGCGGACGCCCATCGTCTCCATCTCGGCCACGACATGCTGCACGTAGGCGGGCGGCAGCGCTAGGTTGCGCAACACGGCACCGCCGAGCAGGCCCAGCCCCCCGTACCACATCGCGGTCCGTCGCAAGTAGAGGATCATCACCGTCCTGCCGTGAAGCTCGCTACGAACGCCGCGAAGTCGGCCTGCCGCTCGGCGAAGGCGGCGACGGGGGCGACGAAGATGAGGTCGTACACACAGCGGGAGTTGGTCACCGTGACCGCGTCAATGCGCACCCGCCCACCGTCGTCGGCGACCCCCGCCTCCAGCACGGTGCGCGGGGCGGGTCGACCCGCCATGGTCACCTCACCCCGCTCGATGACGCGCGGGTTCGAGAGCCCCACGAGCAATTGCCGTTGGAGAACATTGGGCGAGCGCCGGGCGACGTGGGCCTCGCAGGTGGCATTCGCCAGCATCCCCGCCCGCCCGTCGCGCGCCTTCAGCTCCAGGTCAGCGCGGCTATCGTTGACGACCATCCACTCTGGTCCCGGGATCCGTATCTGATAGCCCTTCGTCGAGTAGAAGACGCCGTGCTCAATCCGACGCCCGGCACAGCCGGCCACCAGGAACGCGAACAGCGCGCCCAGGAGGCCGACCCTCACCACCCCGGCGCAGAAGAGGCGCACCCGGCGCTCAGGCGCTTGGCGTCGTGCGAGCCTGATGGCGCCGGGCCAGCTCCTCAAGCACCTCGCGCAACCGGAGCCCCCGGGCCCCCAGCAGGACCAGCGTGTGGAACCAGAGATCGGCGACCTCCTCGATCACGCGCCGATCGCCTTCGCCGCCCAGGGCCGCCGTAATCACCTCGCTCGCCTCCTCGCCGATCTTTCGGGCGATGGTCGCCTCGCCTTTGGCCAGGAGCCCGCTCACGTAGGAGCCGGCCTGGGGTGTCGCTTTGCGGCTTTCCACGACCCGCTCCAGCCGCTCCAACATGTTGGCGGCCTGCGGACCTTCCCGCATCGCCGTGAAAAAGCAGGTGCGGTTGCCGGTATGGCAGGCAACGCCCTCCTGATGCACCTGGACGAGCAGGGTGTCGGCATCGCAGTCGGTGTAGAGCGCGCGGACGTGCTGGGTGTGACCCGAAGTCTCGCCCTTGCGCCAGGATTGTTGCCGTGAGCGGGACCAGAAGTGGGTGAGTCCCGTCGCCAGCGTCGCCTCGAGCGCCCGCCGATCCATCCACGCAACCATGAGGACCTCACCGGTGTCGGCCTCCTGGACCACCGCCGGGATGAGACCACGGTCGTCGAATTTCAGGTCGTCCAGCTTCACGGCTCCAGCCGCACCTCCACACCGCGGTCGCGAAGATACCGCTTCGCCTCGGCGATGGTATGGATACCGAAGTGGAAGATCGACGCGGCCAGGGCCGCGTCCGCGCGCCCCTCGATCAGGCCTTCGGCGAGGTGCTCCAGGGAACCGGCACCGCCCGAGGCGATCACCGGCACCTCCACCGCCTCGGCCACCGCACGGGTCAGCTCGAGGTCATAGCCGTCCTTGGTGCCGTCCCGATCCATGCTCGTCAAGAGGATTTCACCGGCGCCCAGGGCCACCGCCGTCCTGGCCCACTCCACGGCGTCCCGCCCGGCCGCCCGCCGCCCGCCATGGGTGTAGACGCCCCAGCGGCCGGAGCCGGGGCCCGGCGCCCGGCGCGCGTCTATCGCCACCACGATGCATTGGCTCCCGAACCGCTCGGCGGCCTCCTTGATGAGCTCGGGGCTTTCCAGCGCTGCAGTGTTCAGTGACACCTTGTCGGCGCCGGCGCGCAGCAACGCCCGGACGTCAGCGATCCCCCGGATGCCGCCGCCGACCGTCAGCGGCATGTAGATGCCCTCTGCTGTGCGGGCCACGACGTCGAGCATGATCTTTCGATTCTCGTGAGAGGCGGTGATGTCCAGGAAGACGAGCTCGTCGGCACCCTGGGCATCGTAGGCCAACGCGGCCTCCACCGGATCGCCGGCGTCGCGGAGATCGACGAAGCGCACCCCTTTGACGACGCGCCCGTCCTTGACGTCCAGACAGGGGATGAGGCGCTTGGCCAGCATCTAGACGGCTTCCAGTGCCTGGCGGAGATCGATGGCCCCGGTATACAGCGCGCGGCCGACGACCACCCCCTCGACTCCGGGAACGGCGGCGAGCGCCCTGAGATCGTCGACGCTCGACACGCCGCCTGAGGCGAGAATGGGCATGCCGACGGCCTCGGCCAGCGCCGCCGTGTCCTTCACGTTGGGCCCCTGCTCGGTCCCATCCCGGCTGACGTCCGTGTACAGAAGCGCGGCCGCCCCCGCGGCCTGGGCCTGCCGGCCCAGCTCGATCACCGTCACCTCGGCGACTTCGGTCCAACCCTTCACCGCCACACGCGAGCCGCGCCCGTCAACGGCGACGATGATGCCCCCCGGGTGCTTCTGGCAAGTCCCGGTCAGGAACGTGGTATCGAGGGCCCGGGTCCCGAGCACCACCCAGCGCGCCCCGGCTTTGAACATCGCCGCCACGGCCGCATCGTCACGGAGACCTCCACCCACCTGCACGGGGACCGGCCCGGCGGCCTCGATGACCCGGCGCACCACGTCCATCTGTCGGGGTTTGCCCAGGGCCCCGTCAAGATCGACGACATGCAGACGTTCGGCGCCAAGTTCCACCCAGCGTCGGGTCACGGTCACCGGATCCGCGGAGAACACGGTCTCCTGGTCGGCCCGACCCTCGCGCAGGCGCACGCAGAGGCCGCCGCGGATGTCGACGGCCGGAATGACGATCATCCGCCGCTCTTCACGAGCGCGGCAAAGTTCTCGAGGAGCCGCAGCCCCCAGCGCTGACTCTTTTCGGGGTGGAACTGCGTCGCGAAGATCCGCCCACGCTCCAGGGCGGCCGCGAATCGCACACCGTACTCGCACCACGCCACCTCCGGAGCTCCGGCCGCCGGGGGCCGGCCACCCTCGGTCCTACCCGAGCTTGCGGCCCCCGCTACAACCGGATAAAAAGAGTGGACGAAGTAGAAGTGGGCGCCGTCGGGGATCCCCTCGAACAGCCGGAGCCCGCCGCCACCGTGGACGCGATTCCAGCCCATGTGCGGGACCTTCCGGCCGGCCGGGAACCGCCGCACCACGCCGGGGATGACGTCCAGCCCGCGGCCCTGGCCGAACTCCTCGCTGCTCGAGAACAGCAGCTGATAGCCCAGGCAGATTCCCAGGAAGGGCCGGCGCCCGTCCAGGGCGCGCAACAGCGGCGCCCGCAACTCCAGTTGCTCCAGATTGGCCATCGCGTCGTGGAACGCCCCGTCCCCGGGGAGCACCACGGCCTCGGCGTCCTCGACGACGCGCGGATCCTCGGTGACCGTCGCCGGCACACCGACCCGCTGGAAGGCCTTTTCCACGGAACCCAGGTTGCCGCGGCCATAATCGATGATTGCGATCACCGGCTCGCCTCGCCTTCGCCTGCGGCTCGCACGACCACCATCACCGGCTCGCCTCGCCTTCACCTGCGGCTCGCACGACCACCATCACAGGCTCACCTCGCCTTCACCTGCGGCTCGCACGACCACCATCACAGGCGTCCCTTGGTCGATGGCAGAACGTCGGCGATGCGAGGGTTGATCCGGCTGGCCTCGGCCAGCGCCCGCCCCACGGCCTTGAATACGGCCTCCGTGATGTGGTGCAGGTTATGACCGTAATGCATGGTCACGTGCAGGGTGATCTCGGCATTGAAGGCGAAGGCCCGGAAGAACTCCTGGAGCATGTCGAGGTCGAAGTTGGCCACCCGGGTGCGGGCCACCGGCACGTTGAACACGAGGTACGGGCGCCCCGAGATGTCGACGGCGGCCGCGACGAGGGCCTCGTCCATGGGCACGAAGGCGGTCCCGTAGCGAACGATGCCGCGCTTGTCGCCGAAGGCCTCGCGGAGGGCCTGTCCCAGCACGATGCCGACATCCTCGACGGTGTGGTGGATGTCCACCTCGACGTCCCCACTCGCTTCCACCGTGAGGTCCATGAGGCCGTGCTTCGCCCACGCCTCGAGCATGTGGCTGAAGAAGGGGATCGGGGTGCCGACCTTGGCGGCACCGGTGCCGTCGAGGTTGAGGCTGATCGCCACCTCGGTCTCCTTCGTCTTGCGTTCCACACGGGCCTGGCGCAGCGCTCGGCTCATCTGCCCTCTCCCCCGGCCCGGACGTCGGCGGCCGCACGGTGCCCGCCCAGGCCTTCGATGTCGGCCAGCGTTCTCAGATGCCCCAGCGCAGCCTGCAGGCCTGCGTGCGAGTACTCGATCACGCTCGACCGCTTGACGAAGTCCTCCACCCCCAGCGGTGACGAGAAGCGGGCGGTGCCCGCCGTTGGCAGCACGTGACTGGGACCGGCCACGTAGTCGCCCACCACCTCCGGAGTCCGGCCGCCGACGAAGATCGCTCCGGCGTGGCGAACGCGGGGCAGCAGGGCCTGGGGCACGCGCACCAGCAGCTCGAGATGCTCGGGGGCCAGCAGATTGGCCAGCTCGGCGGCCTCCTCCAGCGATGCGACGAGGACCAGGGCGCCGTTCTTCTGCAGGGACTCGGAAGCGATGTCCTTGCGGGCCAGCCGGCCGAGCTGGGAGGCGAGCGCCCGCGCCACCCGGGGCGCCAGGTCGGGGGCATCGGTGACGAGCACGGCCCGGGCCATCGGGTCGTGCTCGGCCTGGGCCAGCAGGTCGGCGGCGATCCATTCCGGATCGGCCTCACTGTCCGCGATGACCAGCACTTCGCTGGGGCCCGCCACCATGTCGATGCCCACTTCTCCAAACACGCGGCTCTTGGCCAACGCCACGTAGATGTTGCCGGGCCCCACGACCTTGTCGACCTTCCGGATCGTCGCCGTCCCGTAAGCCAGAGCCGCGATGGCCTGGGCCCCGCCCAGACGCCAGGCCTCGGTCACCCCCGCAATGCGCGCCGCCGCCAGCACGGTCTGGTCGACCCGCCCGTCCCGCCCCGGCGGCGTCACCAGGACGATCTCGGGTACCCCCGCGACACGGGCGGGCACGGCGGTCATCAGAACCGTCGAGGGATAGGCAGCGCGGCCACCGGGTACGTAGATTCCCACCCGCTCCAGCGCGCGTACTTCCTGCCCCAGGATCGAGCCGTGCTCGTCCGTGATGCGCCAGGCCTTCGGCAAAGCTGCGGCGTGGTAGCGGTCGATGCGCTCGGCCGCATACACGAGGGCGGCCCGCACGGAGGGGTCGAGGGCCCGTTCTGCCGCTTCAAGCTCGCCGTGGGGGATCGCCAGCGCGGTCACCGCGGGTACCGTCAGCCCGTCGAAGCGTGCGGTGAGCTCCAGGAGGGCGGCGTCTCCTCCCTCGCGCACGGCGCGCAAGATCTCGTCGACCACGCGCGGGATCTGGGCATCGATCGCCGCCGGGGGGCGGGCCAGCTCCCGGACCACGGCCGTGAGGCCGAGGTGGCGGGCGTCGAGGGTACGAATCATGGCCGGGAGCCCGAAGAGGCCGGCACGGGCACCGTGCGCCGGCGCAGCTCATCGATCAGCTCGGTCACGGCAGCGTATTCGGTCTTCATCGAGGCCCGGTTGACGATCACCCGGGCCGTGGAGCGCGCGATCTCGGCAACCTCCACCAGCCCGTTGGCCCTCAAGGTTTCCCCCGACTGCACGAGGTCCACGATACGCTCGGCGAGCCCGACCAGGGGCGCCAGCTCGATGGAGCCGTCCAGGCGCACGATCTCCACCTGTACCCCGCGCTCGGAGAAGTACCGCTCGGCCATCCGCGGATACTTGGTCGCGACCCGGACCCAGGACCACTTCGAGGGATCGTCGCGCTCCCACAGCTCGCGGGGCTCGGCCACCACCAGCCGGCAGAATCCGAAGCCCAGGTCGAGCGGCTCGTACACATCAGGCTCCTGCTCGAGCAGGATGTCCTTGCCGACGATGCCGAGGTCGGCGGCCCCGTAGGTGACGTAGGCGGGAATGTCTGCCGGCTTGAGGAAGAGTAGCCGGAGGCCGCGTCGTGGATCCGTGAAGATCAGCCGTCGCGATTCTGCCTCGACCCCGTCGATCCCGATCTCGCGAAGCAGCGCCAGGGCGCCGTCGAGCAGGCGCCCCTTGGGCAAAGCCAGGGTGAGTCGCTCTTTCACGGCAGGCGCTCGATGCGGGCGCCCAGCCCGCGCAGCTTCACCTCCAACCGCTCGTAGCCGCGATCGAGGTGATAGACACGGGCAATCTCCGTCCGGCCGCCGGCAGCCAGCCCGGCCAGTACGAGGGCCGCCGACGCGCGCAGGTCCGACGCCATCACCGGTGCTCCCTGGTACGAGGGCACGCCCCGAATGATGGCCGTTGAGCCCTCCGTCTCGATGCGGGCCCCCATGCGTACCAGTTCGGCTGCGTGCATGAAGCGGTTTTCGAAGATGGTCTCGGTCACCCGCGACTGGCCGTCGGCAAGGCCGAGCAGCGTCATCAGCTGCGCCTGCATGTCGGTGGGGAAGCCCGGGAACGGGCTGGTCGTAACGTCGGCCGGCCGTGGCCGCTCCGGGCCTCGCACACGCACACGGTCGGTCCCGACCTCCAGGCTCACCCCGCACTCCTCGAGCTTGGCCAGCACGGCGGTGATGTGGTCGGGAACGAGTCCCGTCACGAACACATCGCCCCGGGTGATCGCCCCTGCCACGAGCAGCGTTCCTGCTTCGACGCGATCGGGAACGATCGTGTGCAGGGCTCCGCCCAGATCCGACACGCCTTCGATCTCGATCCGCGGCGTTCCCGCGCCCTCGATGTGCGCACCCATCGCCTGGAGAAGGCGAGCGAGATCGACGACCTCGGGCTCCCGGGCGGCGTTCTCGATGACAGTCGTACCCTGGGCTAGTGTCGCCGCCATCATGAGGTTTTCCGTGCCCGTCACGGTCACGAGATCGGTAGCGATACGCGCGGCCTTGAGCCGGCTGGCCCGGGCCACCACGTAGCCGTTCTCGATGGCGATCTCAGCCCCGAGCTTGGCCAGCCCCTTGAGATGCTGATCGATGGGACGGACGCCGATCGCGCATCCTCCGGGCAACGCGACGCGCGCCGAGCCGTGCCGGGCCACCAGCGGTCCCAGCACGAGCACGGAGGCGCGCATCGTGGACACCAGCTCGTAGGCGGCGACGTCGCCGGCGACGCGCTCGACCCGGACGCGGGCCCGGGACCCCAGGCGGTCGACCGAAGCCCCCAGCGTTTGCAGCAACCGGACCATGGTGTGAACGTCCTGAAGGTCCGGGACGTTCGAGAACGTGAGCGGCTCCGGGGTCAGCAGCCCGGCCGCCAGCGCAGGCAACGCGGCGTTCTTTGCGGCGCTGACGGTGACCGAGCCCCTGAGCGGCACGCCTCCCTCGATGAGCAGTCGGGCCGGCATTACTTTATCCTGGCGAGGGCGGCGGCCGTCCCCGCCACACCTCCCCGTTCGAGTGTGGTGCGACCCACATTCCGCACATGACTCGCGTCAACCCTCGCGGAGACGAAGCGGTCAATCCCGGCAAGGTCCCGATGCACTGCCACGTCGACGAGGCCTGCCTCGCGCATGAGCTCCACCACGGCGTCGGCCTGAGGGCCACCGGCCGACTCCACGACCAGAACCCCCCCGCGGCGGAGGATGCGCTTCGAGTCCCCAACCAGACCGGCCAGCACTCGCAGACCGTCGTGCCCACCATCCAGCGCCCCCCGGGGCTCGTGATCCCGCACTTCCGGTCCCAGGCTCCCCAGCTGCGACGTGGTCAGGTATGGAGGGTTGGAAACGACCAGATCGGCGGCCCCCGGCCCCACTGCAGTCAGGAGGTCGGCGGCGACGAAGTGGATCCGGCTCAGCCCCAGCCGAAGGGCATTGGCCCGCGCGACCTGCAGCGCGCCGGTCGCCGTGTCGGTCGCGATCACCCGGAGGTCGGCATGCTCGGCGGCAATGGCGCAGGCGACGCACCCCGAGCCAGTGCCAACGTCGATGACCACCGGGCAGCGCCCCCCACGGGGTGTGGGGAGCAGGGCCAGGGCCAGCTCCACGAGGACCTCGGTCTCCGGCCGGGGCACGAGCACCTCGGGGTTGAGGTCCAAACGCAGGCCCCGAAAGCCTTCCCAGCCGAGGATGCGTTGCAGGGGCTCACGGCTCCGGCGACGCTCGATCGCCGCCTCGTACCGCGTAACGAGCCCGGCATCCGGCTTTTGGGCAAGGAGTACCCCGAGGTCGCCGCGGCGGAACCCGAGCAGGCCGGCCAGCAGCCACTCGGCGTCCACTCGTGGCGTGTCGATACCCGCCGCCGCCAGCCGGGCCGAGGCCACCTCCAGCAGCCGGGCCATCGTCCCGGCCGACCTCATGGCGTCACCCGCTCGAGCCGCTCAGCATGCTCGGCCGCCGCCAGGGCATCGATGATCTCGTCGAGGTCGCCCTCCAGCACGGCGCCCAGCCGATGCAGCGTCAGCCCGACCCGGTGGTCAGTCACCCGGGTCTGGGGGAAGTTGTACGTACGGATGCGCTCGCTGCGCTCACCCGTGCCCACCTGACTTCGCCGGTCGGCGGCGATCGCCGCCTGTTGCTCCTGCTGGGCGCGCTCGAGCAGGCGGGCCTTGAGGACTCGGAGCGCCTTCGCCCGGTTCTTGATCTGCGACCGCTCGTCCTGACACGTGACCACCAATCCGGTGGGCAGGTGCGTGATCCGCACGGCGGAGTCGGTGGTGTTGACGCCCTGGCCCCCCGGGCCGGAGGAGCGGTAGACGTCAACCTTCAGATCCTTCTCGTCCACCCTGATCTCGACATCCTCCGCCTCCAGCAGGACCGCCACTGTCACGGTCGAGGTGTGGATCCGGCCGGCCGACTCGGTGACCGGCACCCGTTGTACCCGGTGGACGCCGCGCTCGTACTTGAGCCGGCTCCAGGCGCCCCGCCCCTGGACGAAGAGGATCATCTCTTTGAGACCGCCGACACCGGTGGCGCTCGAGTCCATGACCTCGACCTTCCAGCGCTGGCGCTCGGCGTACTTCGTGTACATCCGGGCCAGATCGGCCGCGAACAGCGCAGCCTCGTCACCGCCAGCTCCGGCGCGGATTTCCAGGAAAACGTTCTTGTCGTCGTTGGGGTCCCGGGGAACGAGGAGCCGCTTGAGCTCGATTTCGAGGTCGGCCTGCTTCCGACTCAGCTCCGCGACCTCGGCCTGGGCCAGTTCCTGAAGCTCGTGGTCGCCTTCCTCGCCGAGCAGGTGCCGGGCCTCGCCCAGCCGACGCAAGATCTCGCGATACTCCTGGAAGTGCTCGACGATCTCGGCGGTCTCGGCGTGTTCTTTGCGGAGGCGGGCTAGCTCGTGGGGATTGCCGTAGACGCGGGGATCAGCCAGCGCGCGGCCCAGCTCCTCCCAGCGCTCCTCGATCTGACGGAGCTTGTCAAACAGCATCGTGGCTCACCCGGCCCGGTGCCGGCCCGGCGGAGCGCTCAGCTGGTCGGAGCCGCTTGACGCTTGTACTTGCGCTGGAAGCGCTCGACCCGGCCCGCCGTATCGACGATCTTCTGCTTGCCGGTGTAGAAGGGATGGCACTTGGAGCAGATCTCCACGCGGATGTCGGGCCTGGTAGAACGGGTTTGAATGACCTCCCCGCAGGCACAGGTGATCGTGGTCTCGACGTACTCCGGATGAATGCCAGCCTTCACGGCCTACCTCCTTGAACGACCAAGGATACCACCGCCCGGGAAAATCGCCAAAAGCCGGGCGGTTGCGCGGCCGGAAGGCCCTACCCCATCGAGTGCATCGAGGCGAGGAACTCCTTGTTGCTCCGGGTGAGCTTGAGCTTGTCCAGCAGCAGCTCCATTCCCTCCACGGGGTTGAGCTGGGAGAGCGCCTTGCGAAGCAGCCAGACCTTCTGCAGCTCGTCTTTCTCCAGCAGCAGTTCTTCCTTGCGGGTGCCGGACTGCTCGATGTTGATCGTCGGAAAGATCCGCTTGTCCATTAGGCGACGGTCCAGGTGCACCTCCATGTTGCCGGTACCCTTGAATTCCTCGAAGATCACGTCGTCCATCCGGCTCCCGGTGTCCACGATGGCCGTGGCCATGATGGTCAGGGAGCCTCCTTCCTCGATGTTCCGCGCGGTGGCGAAGAAGCGACGCGGGCGCTGCAGGGCGTTGGCGTCGAGACCACCGGAGAGCACCTTACCCGACGAGGGGATGATCGCGTTGTGGGCGCGGGCGAAGCGCGTGAGGGAGTCGAGCAGGATCACCACGTCACGCTTGTGCTCCACCAACCGCTTGGCCTTCTCGATGACCATGTCGGCCACCTGAATGTGGCGCTGAGGGGGCTCGTCGAAGGTCGAGGAGATGACCTCGCCCTTCACGGTCCGCTGCATGTCCGTTACCTCTTCGGGCCGCTCGTCGATGAGCAGCACGATGAGGTACACCTCCGGGTGGTTCTTGGCGATGGCATGGGCGATCGACTGCAGCATCATCGTCTTGCCCGTCCGGGGCGCGGCCACGATCAGTCCGCGCTGACCTTTCCCGATCGGCGTGAGCAGGTCCATGACCCGGGTGGTGAGGTTTTCCGGGTCGTGCTCCAGTCGCAGCCGCTCCATCGGATAGAGCGGAGTGAGGTTGTCGAAGAAGATCTTGTCCCGAGCCTGCTCCGGCCCCTCGAAGTTGATCGCCTCCACCTTGAGCAGCGCGAAGTAGCGCTCGGAGTCCTTGGGTGGGCGCACCTGGCCCGACACCGTATCCCCGGTCCGCAGATCGAACCGCCGGATCTGCGAGGGAGAGACGTAGATATCGTCGGGACCCGGCAGATAGTTGTAGTCGGGCGCGCGGAGGAAACCGAAGCCGTCGGGCAGGACCTCCAGGACTCCCTCGGCGTAGATGAGGCCGTCCTTCTCCGCCTGGGCCTGCAGGATCTTGAAGATGAGCTCCTGCTTGCGCAGACCGCCCATGTTCTGGACGTTCATTTCGCGGGCGATCGTGTTCAGATCGGCGATGGTCTTCTCCTTCAGCTCGGAAAGATTCAGGCCACCACTCGTCTGGGTCGCTTCGGTCGTCGAATTTCCCTGAACTCGGTCTCGGCGGGCGCTCATCAAACGGCTCCGGGGACGGCATTCGCTGCCGTCAATGACGTTAGTGGTTGAATGTGACGCAGATTTCCGCGGGGCTGGACGGCACTTACCCAGTGATCCTCGCACCGCTGCGCCAGGCTGTCAACGGATTTCTTCCTGAACCGCCTCACATGCGAACCTCGACGATTGCGCGCTGCTTGATCTCCTTGAGCCAGGCCTCGAGTCTCGACTCGTACTTCTGCCGGAACAGGATCTCGCGGACCTGTTGCCGGGCCCGCCGCAAGGCGTCCCCTTCCAGGGTCTCCTTGCTCTCCAGCCGAAAGAGGTGGTAGCCCAGCGTGGACCGGTACGGGAGAGAGTCTTCCCCCTCCCCCAGTGCGAGGATGCGGGCTTCGATCTCGGCAGCCAGCTCACCCCGCTTGAGGGTACCCAGATCCCCGCCGACTTTGGCGCTGGCGTCCCGCGAATGCTGCCGGGCCAGTTCGGCGAAGTCGGCGCCGGCAGCGAGCTCTTCGCGGATCATCTCGGCCCGGATGCGGGCCGCCTCCCACGCCACGTCGGAGCTGCCGGCCGGGGTGATGAGGATGTGGCGGGCGTGGTAACTGAGCCCGGTTTCCAGCTTGGACCGGTTGTCGGCCAGATAGTGGTCGATCTCCTCTTCGGTGACTGAGACACGCAGGGTCACCTTCCGGCGGACCACTTTGGCGATGCGCACGGTCTCGCGAACGCGCTTGCGGACGGCCTCGATAGTGAACCCCTGCTCCTTGAGCATGGTCGCGATCTCGTCCTTGTTCTTGGCCCCGAAGCGCTTCATCCGCTCGGCCAACTCCTCGTCGACTTCGCTGTCGTCGACGAAGATCTTCTCCCGGTCGGCCTCCTGGAGCTGTAACCGCGTCTCGATGAGGCGGGTCAGGAACTGCCGGGCCAGCTCTTCGTCGGAGCCTGACGCCCGGCCGCGATTCTCTTGCCGGAAGGACAGCACAGTCTCCTGCACCTCGGCGAGCGTGATCGCATCGTTGTTGACGACCGCCACGACGCGATCGACTACGTCGGGGGCGCTGACGGCCCGGGCCGGCGAACGCTCGGGCTCCTTGGCCGCCGCCGCCGAGGGTCGGCCCGTCACTTCCGGGGGGGTGCTGCTGGTGGCAGAGCCGCAGCCTCCGAGAAGCAGCGCGACCATGGCCAGAGCCAGCGCGGCCGTCATGCGTGGCCCAGGCCGTCGAGCAGCGCCAGCAGCGAGTCCCGGATGCTCGGCCACTCCCCGCCGCCGATCGAGGCCTCGAGCGTGAACTCGCGCTTCATCTGCAGCCGGCCCCGGCTCCGCTGGATGGTGCCGACGAGCCGCTGGGGATCCAGCGTTGTCGAGGGCGCGAAGGTGAGGAGGGCGCGGCCCGCGCCCGCCTCGATGCGTTCCACGCCAAGGTCACGGGCGGCCACCCGGATCCGGACGATGTCGAGTAGCTGCTCGGCCGGGGGCGGCAGGGGGCCGAAGCGGTCGACCAGTTCGGCGCGAAGGTCCGCCACCTCGCCCGCGGTGCGAGCTCCGGCGAGGCGCTTGTAGAGCGCGAGACGCTGGTTGACCTCGGAGACATAGTCTTCTGGCAAGAAGCCTTCGACGTTCACGCTCACGACCGGCTCGACACTGGCAGCGGTCGCTTCGCCCTTCAATTCTCGCACGGCTTCCGCCAGGAGCTTCGAATAAAGATCGAAGCCTACCGCGGCGATATGGCCGTGCTGTTGGGCGCCCAGGAGGTTGCCGGCGCCCCGGATCTCGAGGTCCCTCAGAGCCAGCTTGAACCCCGAGCCCAATTCGGTGAGCTCCTGGAGCACCCGGAGCCGCCGCTGGGCCTGCTCGTCGACCCGTCCGTCGGCCGGGATGAGCAGATAGCAGAAGGCCTGCTGACGCTCGCGGCCCACCCGCCCCCGCAACTGGTAGAGCTGGGCCAGACCCAGACGATCTGCCCGGTTCACGACGATCGTGTTGGAGGCCGGGATGTCAAGGCCCGACTCGATGATGGCGGTCGAGACCAGCACGTCGGCCTGGCCGCTGACGAACTTCACCATGGCCGCCTCCAGCTCCCGCTCGCGCATTTGACCGTGCGCCATCACCAGGCGGGCATCGGGAACTAGCTCGCCGAGCATACGCACCATCGAGGGAAGCGACTGGACCCTGTTGTGGACGAAGAAGACCTGACCGCCGCGCCGGAGCTCCCGCTCGAGGGCCTCCCGGATCACCGCCTTGCTGAAGCGACGGATCACCGTTTCCACGGGCAGCCGATCCAGCGGCGGCGTCTCGATCACCGACATGTCCCGCACCCCGGAGAGCGACATATAGAGCGTACGGGGAATGGGCGTGGCGGTCAGCGCCAGCACGTCCACCGCCGTTCGAAACTGCTTGAGTCGCTCCTTGTGGGCGACGCCGAACCGGTGCTCCTCGTCGACGATCAGCAATCCAAGATTTTTAAAGCCGACGTCGCGGGACAGTAGGCGGTGGGTGCCGATCACCACGTCCACTGTTCCGACCCGCAGCCCGTCCACCACGGCCTTTTGCTCGGCCGGTGATCTGAAGCGCGAGAGCAGCTCGACCCGAACCGGGAACGCGGCAAAACGCTCGGCGAATGTGGCCCAGTGCTGCTGGGCGAGCACCGTCGTGGGGACGAGCACCGCCACCTGCAGGCCGTCGGCGACCGTCTTGAAGGCGGCCCGGAGCGCCACCTCCGTCTTGCCGTAGCCGACGTCCCCGGCGACCAGGCGGTCCATGGGGCGGGCCCCTTCCATGTCCTGCTTGACGTCGGCGATGGCCCGAAGCTGGTCCGGCGTCTCCTCGAACCGGAAGGCGGCTTCGAACTCCCGCTGCCACGCGCTGTCGGTGGCGAAGGCATGGCCCTCGGCGACGGCGCGACGGGCGTAGAGCTTGAGGAGTTCCTCGGCCATCTCGCGAAGGGCGGCCCGCACCGACTCTTTGACGCGTTGCCAGGAAGCCCCGCCCAGACGATCGAGACGAGCCGTGGTCGCGTCTCCGCCGAGATACTTGGAGATGAGATCGAGCCGCTCGACCGGGAGATAGAGCTGGTTGCCCTCCGCGTACTCCAGGAGCAGGTAGTCGCCGTCGCGGTCTCCCACGTGCATGGTGCGCAGGCCGAGGTAGCGCCCGATCCCGTGGTCATCGTGGACGACCAGGTCACCGACGGCCAGATCGGTGAAGGCCGTGACGGGCGAGCCGCGCTGGTATTTGGGCCGCCGGAGGGTGCGGCGCCGGGCCCCGAACATCTCGTCCTCGGTCAACACGATGAGCCCCAGCGCCGGGATGGTGAAGCCGGTCGAGCACTCGCCCACCACGACGGCCAGACCGTCGGCCGTTCCCAGACCAGGCGCGTCCACCGCCTCCAACCCGTGCTCGCGAAGAATCTGCCGCAGATGCTGGGCCTGGGTGACGTCGGCGGCCACTAGTCGGACGCGAAACCCCTCGCGCCGCCAGCCGGCGATCTCCTCGGCCAGCTGGGTGAACCGTCCCGAGTAACGGCCCGCCGCGTGGGTCTCCAGCGCGAATGCAGGCGAGCCGGATGCCCCGGTAACGAGCTCAAGCTCCAGACGCTGCCGGGGTGCCAGCCGCTTCCCCAGTGGCGGCTGGTCCGGCGCCTCCTCGGCCCCTTCGTCGAGCAGTCGCGGACCATCGACGACGACGGCCGCGGCGGCCGGCAGGTAGGTGAGCAAGTCGGCGGGAGCCCCCGACGCCCCCGGGGCCGGAGCCTCCAGAGGCAGCACGACCAGCTCGTCCAGGGCCGTCTGTGAGCGCTGCGATGTGGGATCGAACAGCCGGATCGACTCGATATCGTCCCCGAAGAACTCGAGGCGGGCCGGCGCCGGGTGCGTGGGCGAGAAGATGTCGACGATGCCGCCCCGCAGGCTCCACTGGCCCACCTCGACGACCGTGTCGACCCGCTCGTAGCCAGCGGCCGTGAGCGCTTCTAGGAGCAGCTCGCGATCGAGACTGTCGCCGACCGACAGGCGCAGCGTGCCGGCGCCGAAGGCCCCGGGGGCCGCCAGCGGCACTTCCAGAGCAGAACGGGTGGCCACGACGATCACGGGCTCGCCCGAGAGCAGCCGTCGACAGATGAGCGCGCGCTCGGCATCGGCTTCGCGCTGGCGACCACCACGCCAGAGCCGGGGCTCGCCCTCGGGGAACTCCACGGCCGGGGCACCGAAGAACCTCAGATCCTGGGCCCAGGACCGCGCGTCGGGGAGTGAAGCGGCCAGGACAAGGGCCGCCCGCGGAGTGACCTGGAGGAGCTCGGCTACGGCCAGAGCCCGGGCCCCTCCGGTGAGGCCCGCGATGCGTAGACAGGGATCTCCCGCGGCGAAGGCTTTCGCCAGGGCTTCGAAAGGCGGCCACTGTTCCAGCATGGAGCGACTGCTACGGTTAACTACCCTATCGTGATCCCTTGGCCAGGTAAAACGACAGCGTCTCCAGCTCGATCGAGAGGTCCACGTCTTTGAGCCGGACGTCACGCGGCACACGGATCCGGGTCGGGGCAAAGTTAAGCACGGCCTTGATACCTGCCGCCACCAGCTGATCGGCCACGGCTTGTGCGGACTCGGCCGGGACCGCTACGATCCCGATCTGGATCGAGCGGGCTCGCACTTCGCGGGCGAGCTCACGGGCGGGGAACACGGGGACCCCGTCGACCTCCCGGTGGTGCTTGGCCGGATCGTCGTCGAAGACGGCCACGATGCGGAAGCCCTGGCGGCCGAACCCCCGGTAATGGAAGAGCGCCGAACCGAGGTTACCGAAGCCGACCAGGGCCACCGGCCACTCACGATCCAGGCCCAGAATCCGCTGCAGCTCGGCCTTGAGCCCCGACACATAGTAGCCGATGCCCCGGACGCCGAACTCGCCGAAGTAGGCGAGGTCCTTGCGGACCTGGGCGGAGTTCAGGTTGAAGCGCTCGGCCAGGTCCTGCGAGGAGATGGTCTTGACCCCGTCTTCTTCGAGCTGGAGCAAGCAGCGCGTGTAAACGGACAGCCGGCGGATCGTCATCTCGGGGATCTTGGGAGGCCGGTAGGCCGGGCGCCGGGGCATGGGCAGTGCGTGGGTGGCGGGCACGGCGTCCGCGCCCGCCACCGCGAGCCTGTCTACTTGACCGGCTGGACGAACAACAAGATGATCGCGATGACCAGCGTGTAGATCGCCAGCGACTCGATCAGCGCCAGACCGATGATCATCGCGGTCTGAATACGCGCCGCCGCGCCGGGCTGGCGGGCCATGGCTTCGACCGCAGACGCGATCGCACGCCCCTGCCCGAGACCACAGAGACCGGCGGCGAACGCCATGCCGAGCCCGGCGGCCAGGACGGCGAACGGCCCGACCCAGCCGCCGCCCCCTCCTCCGGCGGGCGTCTGGGCCAGCGCCAGGCCCGGGAACGCGAACACTATCATGCCCACTGCAGCCAGTGAACGTCGCACGAACCGGCCCTCCTTGTGGCTAGTGGTGCTCCGCGTGATGCTCGGCGTGTTCGGTCGCGCCGGCGATGTACAGCATGGTCAGCATGACGAAGATGAAGGCTTGCAGGAACGAAACCAGGATCTTCAGAGGGAACAGGAAGCCGACGGTGAAGACGACCATGATGATGCTACCCAGTCCGCCCAACACGATGGCGGGCGCGCCCCCCGAGAGCGCCCACCCCAGCAGCCCGTCCAGACCCATGAGGAAGAAGATGATCGCCAGGAGGATGTGCCCGCCCGTCATGTTGCCGAAGAGCCGGAGCGACAGCGACAGGGGCCGGGCCAGGTGGCTGATGAGCTCGATGGGAATCATCAATAGCTTGATGGGAGCCATTCCCAGCGACCAGGGCATGGGACCGGTGAAGTGGTTCAGGTAGGTCACCAGGCCCTGATTCCGGATGCCGATGTAATGGTAGGAGACGAACACGATGATGGCACACGCCGCGGTGGTGTTGAGGTTGGCCGTCGGCCCGGCCAGGCCGGGCACGAGCGAGATGAGGTTGCCGGTCAGGATGAAGAGCCCGAGGGTGGCGATCAGAGGCAGATACTGGCGCCCGCCGGGCCCGATGACGTCGTCGATCATTCCCAGGATTTGCTCGAGCACCACCTCCAGGATGTTCTGCAGGCCCCGCGGGACCAGCGCGACGTGCCGGGAGCCAACGAACGCCAGCGTGGCGAGCAGGATCATCACCAGCCACGTATACGTGACATGATCGGGAATGGTCGGCAGCTGGAGGATCGGAGGGTGCTCGATCGCTCCCATCATCCGGCTCCGACCCGACAGGCGGCGCGCAGTCCCAGCACGATCACCGCGCCGGGCACGATCACCAGCCCGACGACGAACGCCACGGCGTGCACGAGCCCGGAGGCGAGCAGGAGGGCCAGCGCCGCCACCAGCGCCAGGAGCCGCACTCCAGAGGCGACGGCCCAGACGAGCCGGCGCGAGGCGGGGCCGATGTCGGTGACGACGGCGGCGTTGTGCACGAGCCACCAGAAGTTCGCGAGCGTCAGCCCCCCCGCTGCCGCGACGCCGAGCCCCGCGGCGGGGCCGGCCAGCCCATAGGCCAGTCCGGCCAGCACGGCAGCCGTTGCCGCGCTGACCAGCGTGACGCGCGCTCTCAGCTCACGCATCGTCCTCGAGGTTCCGCTCCGCGCTCCTGACCGAGCGAAAGAGGGTGACGAAGCCCGCAGCGATCCCGAGCCCGAGACCAACCAGGGTCAACCACGGGCTCGTGCCCAGCCAGCGGTCGGCGTAGTAACCAGCGCCCAGCCCGATCACGGTCGCCAGCACCAGAGCCACGCCGATCGAGGCCAGCTCGCCGACAGACTTGAAGGCGGGCTCGGGCCCCGACGTCATGTGAAGAAGGACACTAGCACATCGCGTGGAACGGGACAAGGCAGCTCAACTAGTTGATTCCCCGGTGATTTCTGGGGCTGACCGGATCGGAGTGCCGCACAATCTGACCTAGCCGAACATCCCGCCCATGCGGGCGCCGGCCACGCGGTTGATGAGGATCAGCGTCACCGCCGCGACCACGATGAGGATCACGCCCAGCGCGGCCGCCTCGTTGGCGCTGCCGGCGATGTAGAACGAGAAGATCCCCACGGTCATCGTCTCCCAGCCCCCGAGCGAGAGGAACAGCACGGCGGAGGCCTCCTGCAGCGACGTCATGAACGAGAACAGAGAACCGACCAGGACGCCGCGCCAGATCAGAGGCAGCGTGATGTCCCGGAAGGAGCGCGGGCCGCCGGCCCCCACGCTGGCCGCGGCCTCTTCCATCGAGCGGTGCACGAGGAGCAGCGAGGCGTATGAGCCGCGCACGGTGTACGGCAGCCGCCGCACGGCCAGGACGAGGGGCAGGATGATCCAGAAACTGGTGAGGCCGCGGTCGAGACCGGGCAGGGGGACGTGGAAGGCCCGAATATAAGCGATGCCGATGGCGGTGCCGGGGATGGCCAGGATCAGCGTGTTGAGACCGTCCAGGACATCGCGGCCGGGCAGCCGCGTACGGGCCAGCAGCCAGGCGATAGGCAGGCCCACGACGATGCAGATGCCGACGGCCAGCCCGGCATAGAGAAAGGTGTTCACGATGTACTTCGGGGTTTCCACGATCACCCGCTCGAAGTACTGCAACGTGTACTGCACCGGCAGCGGCGTGAGCGACCAGCCCCGCCCCACCGAGGCCAGGGCCACGCCGGCGTAAGGAATGAACGAGGCCGCCATCACCAGCGACAGGAACCCGACGGCCAGGGCCTGCGGGGCCCCGGTCAGCCGGCGCCGGGCCACACGGGAGTACGCCAGCGAAGAGTAGTCCTTGATGGCGACGTACCGTCGGGCGGCGACGAGGAATACGACGGCGAGCACCACCATGAGGGCCGAGATGACGATCCCCATGCGAAAGAGACGCCGGTCCACGAACTGCACGATGTTGAGATAGGCCTGCGCGGCCAGCAGGTCGTGGACGCCCAGCACGAGGGGCGTGGCGAAGTCGGAGAAGGTCCAGATGAAGACCAGCAAGGCCCCGGCGATATAGCCGGGAGTGGTCAGGGGCAGCGTGATCGTGCGCAGCTTGCGCCAGCCGCGAGCGCCCACGCTTTCGGCCGCCTCTTCCAGAGCGGGATCGATCTTGGCCAGGGCGTCGACCACGTTGAGCGTGATCATCGGAAACAGGTGCAGCGTCTCCACGAGCAGCACGCCATGGAGGCCATAGATGAAGTTGAGGGGGCGGGCGATATCCAGCCAGTCCATCAGGAGCACGTTGACGGTGCCGGCCCGGCCCAGGATGAAGGTGAAGCCCAGGACCCCGACCAGGGGAGGCGAGATGATGGGAATCAGCGTGAGGTAGCTGAACAGGTTCCGGCCGACGAACTCGTAGCGGACGAGCAGGAACGCGATCGTGAAGCCCAGCACCGAGGTGGCGGCCACGGTTCCCAGGCCGAGCAGGAGCGAATTGACCAGCGAGCGCCGGTAGAACGCGTCGCCGGCGAACTCGACGAAGTGGACCACGGTGAAGCGACCGAGCTCGTCGGTGAAGGCGTCCCAGAAGATCCTCAGGAGCGGATAGACGAGGAACACCAGCAGGAAAAGCCAGATCGCGGCGACGCCGAGGACCGGCGCCACGGCGACGCGCCCGGAGGCCCGAGCCGCAGCCGGGGCGGCGGCGCCGTCAGTCATCGGCCAGCGTCAGCGCCGTCGACGAGGGAAAAGAGAGGATGACCTGGGCCCCCGGGGCCAGCACCTCGTGGTGCCAGGGGTCGCGCACGTCGACCTTCAGGAGTTGTCCCGCGGCCGTCTCCACGTCGTAACGCAGGATGCTGCCCAGATACGAGGCGAGCACGACACGACCCGGGCAGGAATTCTCGGGCCCCGGCCCCAGCGCGATGTTCTCGGGGCGGACGGCCAGGACACAACGCTCGCCGGGTTGTATCACGCGGCCCGGGCGCCCGCGCAGGCGGCCGAGCGGCGTTTCCACGACGACCCGGCCGTTGCCCGCCTCGCGGCAGACGCCCGCGATGAAGTTGTTCACCCCCACGAAGTCGGCTACGAAGCGTGTGCCCGGGCGCTCGTAGAGCTCCTTGGGGGTAGCAGTCTGCAAGATAATGCCCTGTCGCATGACCGCCACTCGATCGGACAGCGACAGCGCCTCTTCCTGGTCGTGGGTGACGTACACCGTGGTAATCCCCAGCTCTCGCTGCAGGCGGCGGATCTCCGTCCGAACTTGCACCCGGATCTTGGCGTCCAGGTTGGAGAGTGGCTCGTCGAGCAGGAGGATCTCGGGATTGAGGACGAGCGCGCGGGCCAACGCCACCCGTTGCTGCTGGCCCCCCGAGAGCTGGCCGGGGTAGCGCCCCTCCAACCCCACCAGGTTGACCTTGCCCAGCACCTCGGCCAGCCGGCGCTCGATCTCGGCGGCAGCCAGGCGGCGCAGCCGGAGACCATAGGTGATGTTCGCCCGCACCGTCATGTGGGGCCAGAGAGCATAGTTCTGGAAGACCATGCCGATGTTGCGGGCGTAGACGGGCACGCCGTCCACGCGGCGATCACCGAACCAGATCTCGCCGGCGTCGGGCTTGTAGAACCCGGCGATCAGCCTGAGCAGCGTGGTCTTGCCGCAGCCTGACGGACCCAGCAGCGTGAACAGCTCGCCATCACCGACATCGACACTGGCGCCGTCCACCGCGATGACGCCGCCGAACCGCTTGAGGACGCCGCGCAGAGAGATGGTGGTCATGGTAACGAAGCGTCGCCGCCCGGCTTGAGCCGAGGGTGGCCTGCTCGGGGTGGTGTGGCCCCGTCAGGGCTTCTTCCAGACCGCCTCGATGTCCGCGCGGTATCGCTGCTTGAGCGCCTCCGATCGCTTGGCCGCGACGCCCTCGTCATAGACGTTGGCGACCTCGCCATCGAAATACGAGCGCACCCCGCCGGTGAACTCGACGGCCTTTTCCGCCGTGGAGCCCGGCGGGCCCTGGACCCGGAAGCGGGGGGTGATGGGAAACAGGCCGCGCTCCATGAACACCTTCTGGCCCCTTTCGGTGAGCAGAAATTCGATGAACGCGCGGGCCGCCCTGGGGTTGCGGGCCCCGGCAAGGATCGCCATGGGCTCCGGGGTCACGAAGGCGTTCCGGGGGGCCACGAACTTGATGTCGAACCCGGCCAGCTTCTCCTCGAAGGCCATGTACGAGGGCACCGCGAAGCCTGCGGCGTACTCGCCCTTGGCCACCACGGTGGGCACGTCACGGCTGCGCGCGGTGAAATGTCCGGTGTTGGCGGCGAGGCGCTTGAGCCACTCCCAGCCCTTTTCCTCCCTGTGCATCGACAACATCACCTCGTAGGTCGCGTTCGACGACGAGGAGCGGGTGGGCGCGCATTGCGCGACCTCGCCGCGGAGCTTGGGATGCAGGAGGTCGTCCCACTCCTTGGGCTCGGGAACACCCAGCCGCTGGAGCCTCCGGGGGTGGTAGACGAGGCCATACGGCTCCAGGGCCGTGCCCACCCAGTAGCCTTCCTTGTCTTTGAGGGGAATGGGTTTCGGTTTACCGATCGAGGCCGGGATCGAATCCCACGCCTCGCGACCGATCTCGACCTTCTGAAGCAGTTTCTGCTCGGTCAGCTTCTCGAAGAGCGCCGACTCGCCCCCCCAGAAGATGTCGGCCTCGGGCCGGCCCTTCCACTCCACGATGCGTCCATACGCGATCGGGGTGCCGGCGGGGATGGCGTTGACCTTCACGCTGACGTTCCACCTCTCTTTGGCGTACTCGGCGAAGGCCTTCAGGGCAGCGTCGTGGATGAACTTCGACACCGGGGTGATGAGCACGAGCTCGCTCTCGATGGGGGCTTGCGCGGCCGCCGAGCCCGCCGCCAGCGCCACGAGCATCGCGAAAACGAAGATCCCGAATCGCGGCATCGTCAGTCTCCTTGTGGGTGGGCCCAGGCGCGGGCCCGTTCGATCGCCCGTCGCCAGCCCCCATAGCACTGCGCCCGCCGCCCGGGGTCTATCGCCGGGACGAAGGTGCGCTCGATCGTCGTGCGCTCGGCCAGCGCGTCCAGCGAGTCCCAGACCCCGACCCCCAGACCGGCCAGGTAGGCGGCGCCCAGCCCCGTCGTCTCGATCACCCCCGGCCGCAGCACCGGCACGTCCAGCATGTCCGCCTGGAACTGGCACAGCAGATCATTGGCCGCCGCGCCGCCGTCCACTCTCAATCGCCGGGGAGCGATGCCGGCGTCGGCCACCATCGCCTCCAGGACGTCGCGGCTCTGGTACGCGATCGCTTCCAGCGTCGCCCGGGCCAGGTGGGCGGCCGTCGTGCCGCGAGTCAGGCCCACGATCGTGCCCCGGGCGTACATGTCCCAGTAGGGCGCGCCCAGACCGACGAAGGCCGGGACGAAATAGACACCGCCGGTATCGCTTACCGAGCGGGCCAGGGCCTCGCTTTCGGCCGCCGTCCGAATGAGCCCGAGTCCGTCCCGCAGCCACTGCACGGCCGCCCCCGCGATGAAGACGCTGCCCTCAAGAGCATACGTCGTCACGCCCCCGATGCGCCACGCGATCGTCGTGAGGAGGCCGTGTCCGGAGGTCACCGGTGTCTCGCCGGTGTTGAGCAGGAGGAAGCACCCGGTCCCGTACGTGTTCTTGGCGGTCCCGGGCTGGTAGCACGCCTGCCCGAAGAGCGCGGCTTGCTGATCGCCGGCGATCCCAGCGATGGGAACCCCGCGCGGAAGCCAGCCGAGCTCGACGCTCTCACCGAAGACCCCGGACGACGGCTGCACGCGAGGCAAGACCGCGGCCGGCACGCCGAGCACCCGCAGCAGGTGGGGATCCCAGTCCCCCTTGCGGAGATCGAGCAGCAGCGTGCGCGAGGCATTGCTCACGTCGGTGGCGTGGACCGCGCCGCCGGTAAGCTTCCAGAGCAGCCAGCTATCGACGGTGCCGAAGGCGAGCTCGCCTCGCTCGGCCTGCCCCCGCGCGCCCGGCACCTCGTCCAGCAGCCAGCGAAGCTTGGTGCCGGAGAAGTAGGCGTCGAGCACGAGCCCGGTGATCTCGCGCACGCGCGTCTCGTGACCGTCGGCCCGCAGGCGCTCGCACATCGCGGCCGTACGCCGGCACTGCCACACGATCGCCCGGTGCACCGGCCGACCACCCGACCGCTCCCACAGGAGCGTCGTTTCGCGCTGGTTGCTGATACCGACCGCTGCCACCTCGGTCCCGGCGACACCCGCGGTCCTGAGCGCGGCCTGGGCCGCCCGCTGGGTGGTGGTCCAGATCTCCTCAGGGTCGTGCTCCACCCATCCGGGCTGAGGGTAATACTGGGGCAGTTCGGCGTAGCCGCGGGCCAGCACCTGCCCTTCGGGATCCACGATCAGGGCCGTGGAGCCCGAGGTGCCCTGGTCGAGCGCCAGAACGAAGCGCCGCGTCATCGCCCGGTGAGGCGCAGCGCCAGGTCGGGTCGATCGCTGATGACGACGTCTACGCCCAGAGCGATCACGCGGCTGAGGTCGGCCTCCTCGTTCACCGTCCAGGCGGCCAGCACCAGCCCGGCCCGGCGGGCGGCCGCCGTCACGTCGGCATCGACCAGCCGGTGGTTGAAACCCACCGCGGCGGCGCCCAGCTCGACGGCGCGCGTGACGGCGGCTGCCGGCCAGACCCGCTCGTGCTGGACCCGGCCCCGGTTGATCAGGAGCACGGTGCGCACCGCCGGGTCCAGCTCGCGCACGCGGCGCAGCGTGTCGGGCTCGAAGGCCATGATCAGGGTCCGGGCCGAGAGTGCACGCTCCCGAAGGAGGGCCAGCACCTTTTCCTCGATGCCCGGGTAGCGCCGGCCCCGTTCGTCCACCTTGATCTCCAGGAGGAGCTCCGCCCGGCTCGGTCGGACGACGTCAAGCAACGCGCCCAGCGTGGGGAGGGGCTCGTCGGTCAGGCTCCCATCCCGGGCCCGAAGCCGCAACCTGCTCAGCTCGTCGCGGCGGGCTTCGCGGACGGTGCCCGTCCCGCTCGTCGTGCGGTCTAGCGTGGCGTCGTGCACCACCACCAGATCGCCGTCGGCAGTCAGGTGCACGTCGGTCTCGACATAGTCGACACCCAGCTCCAGCGCCTTCCGATAGGCCCCCAGACTGTTCTCTACCCAGAGGAGCGCGCCACCGCGGTGAGCCGCCACCCGCGGGCCGGCACCGGCCGCAGGCAGGGCGGCGAAGGCGAGGGCCAGAACGAAGAGGGTGACGGCGGTCCTCACCGCCTAGTCGCGGAACCGCCGTGAGCGCGCGACGCAGGCGTGATAGGCGTCCAGCTCGGCCTCCAGGCGGCGCGGCGTCCATCCGGATAGTTGGGCCATGCGGCGCCCGATGGCCTCGGCGCAGTCGAGTCCCTGGCACCGGCTCGTGCCGATTCCGGTGCGGCGGAGCAGCAAATCTTGAAGCGAGACGGCCTGCTCCTCCTGCACCGCCGTGTAGAGCTGGGCCACGATCTCGTGATTCTGCGGGCACAGCAACTCGGTGCCGCCGGGCACCTTGCCGGCCAGCTCGATCACCCGTCGGTAGCCGCGACCGTAGGTCTCGACCAGGGTTTGCAGGGTATCCCGCTGCAGACCGGAGGCCGCCACCTCGGGCCCCACGTCGAGCCAGATCCGGGCCTCCATGCGCCCGACTTCGCCGTCGGTGCCGTCGAGCATCAGACGGGCCGTCCGGCCGGCCGTCTGACGTCCCAGCGTCCGCAGCACCCGATCACCCAGCTCCGCGGCGAGGCTCCGGTAGCAGGTGAGCTTGGTCCCCGTGATCGATAGCAGCGTTCCCTCCGCTTCCGGCACGACCCGATGGGCGCGGGACACGTCAGACGCGCGCTTATCCTCCTCCCACGAGAGGGGCCGTACGCCGGCGTACGTGTAAGCCACCTGCTCGGGAGTGACCCGGTCATCGGGCACGACCTTGCGTACCTCGCCGAGCAAGTACGCGACCTCCTCCCGGGTCGCCGCGAGGCGGTCGAGGTCGCCGTCGAAATCGGTGTCGGTGGCACCAACCAGTGAGAAGTCGCGCCAGGGAATCACGAAGATCATGCGGTCATCGCTGGTGCTCTGGTAGATGGCCCGCTCGGTGAGCCGGGGCAACAGGCAATGGATTCCCTTCGTCCGCCGCACGATCCGGCTTCCCCGCTCGGCGATGCCCGCGCGGGCGCGGACGAGATCGACCCACGGCCCGGTGGCGTTGACCACCACCCGGCACCGCAGGGTCGCCACCCGATCACTGAGGAGATCGCGCGCCTTGACGGCCACCAGGCGACCCCCGCGGTCGCGCAGGAGTTCCTCGGCCTCCGTGTAGTTGAAGGCGCGGGCACCGTGGCGGCAGGCCGACAGGACATTCTCCAGACAGAGCCGCTCGGGGAAGAGCAGGAGATCGTCGAAATAGTAGCCGGCGCCCTTGAGGTCGTGGGCGCGCAGGGCGGGTTCCAGGCTGAGCACATCGACCGGCGCCAGCACCCGGTAGCGCTCCCGGCCGCGGCGGGGTGCCAGCCAGTCGTACAGCGTGAGCCCGATCCGCACCTTGATGAGGCTGCGCGAGGACTCCCGGTAGACGGGGACCAGGAAGGGCAGGGGGCG
Source organism: Candidatus Methylomirabilota bacterium (assembly GCA_035457825.1). Lineage (GTDB taxonomy): Bacteria > Methylomirabilota > Methylomirabilia > Rokubacteriales > CSP1-6 > 40CM-4-69-5. Next base: position 40,384 of record DATIAY010000171.1, on the reverse strand, counting down.
GACGAGGTGGGGCGCCAGTCGCCGCAGGGTCTCCCGTTCGCGGAGTGACTCCCGCACCAGCCCGAAGTCGAACAGCTCCAGGTACCGCAGGCCGCCGTGAATCAGCTTCGACGATCGTGACGTGGTGCCGGAGGCGAAATCACCCTTGTCGAGCAACGCCACCGACACGCCACGCAACGCGAGGTCACGAGCCACGCCAGCGCCGGCCACGCCGCCGCCGAGAATGACGACGTCGTAGTCGCCATCGGTCAGCTCGATCGCTCGGGCCATGACTCGAGAAGATCCCGAATCGATCGTATCACGGCGTCCGGCCTGACCTCGGCGATGCGAGGGTCGTCGGCGCGCGTGACACCGCTGAGCACGAGGACGGTGCCCAGCCCTCCGCGCTTGCCCATCACCATGTCGGTCTCAATCCTGTCGCCGACGATCACACACTCCGCCGCCGGCACCGCGAGCGCACGCAGAGCGACCTCGAGGATGATGGGCGAGGGCTTGCCGACGACGACATCGACGGCGCGCGCCGTGACCGCCTCCACCGCGGCGATCATGCCGGCGCAGTCGGGGATCTCTCCCTCCTCGGTCGGGCAGGTGCGGTCGGGGTTGGTGGCCATGAGCCGGGCCCCGCTCCGGACGGCCTGCAGCGCCGTGTTCAGCTTGGCGTAGTCGAAGGTGCGGTCGAAGGCGATCACTACCCAGCGTACGCGGTGGTCGCTGCGCACCTGAAGGCCATGCGCGGCCAGTTCAGCCATGAGCGGGGGCTCGCCGATCACGAAGACGGGCGCCCCCGGATCCAGGGCCTGCAGGTGACGGGCCAGCACCAGGGAGGCCGTGATGACCTCCTCGGCCTCGGTGGGGATCCCCAGCGCCGTCAGCTTGCGTGCGTACTCGCGGCGCGTCTGCAATGGTTTGTTGGACAGGAACGCCACGCGGCGCCCGGCCTGGCGTATAGCCCGGATCGTCTCGGCCGCGCCGGAGATGAGGGCGTCGCCGCGATACACGGTGCCGTCGAGGTCGAACAGCCAGCCACGGTAGGGGTGTGGCAGGGGGCGCGGGCTCACGGCCGGCGCACGACACCGGCGTTGTGTAGCCGCGCGACCTCCCGCGCGGCGTAACCGATGTCGCGGAGGACACCCACGGTGTCGGCGCCCAAAGCCGGGGCGTGCCGACGCAAGCGGGCCGGCGTACGGCTCAGGCGCAACGGGAAACCCATCATGCGCAGCCGGCCCGCGCGGGGATCCCGGGTCTGCAGCACGACGCCGTTGGCGGTGAGCTGAGGGTGCTCGAACACCTGAGGGCCGGCGAGCACGCGGCCCGCCGGCACGCCGGCCGCGACGAGGAGCTTGAGCCACTCCTCGGTGGAGCGTGTGAGGAATCGGGCGGCCAGCGCGTCGATCAGGGCCGGGTCGCTGCGCCGGGTCACCAGCGTCGCCCACGGCGCATAGCGGGGGTCGGCGAGCAGCCCTTCCAGATCGAGGGCCCGGCACAGTCGCTGCCACAGGCGTTCGGCGATCGCCGCCACCGCGATGAAGCCGTCGGCAGTGGCATAGGCCCGATAGAGCGCCGTCGACGGCGGTGCCGTCTCCGGGGCCGCGTCGCCCTCCAGCCAGATGAACCGATGGGCCTGCAGCGCGATGCAGGCGTAGAGCAGGGCTGACTCCACCGCCTGGGCCCGCCCGCCCCGCTGGCGGTGCAGAAGCGCCAGCGTGACGCCATAGGCCAGCATGAGCGCGCTGTGGGTGTCGGCGATGGGCGCGGCGTTGACGAGCGGGGCGCTCGTTCCGTCGGGGTGAGGCAGCAGCAGACCGGTCTCCGCGCTGACGACGATGTCGAACGCGCGGCGGCCCGCCTCGGGCCCACGGTCGCCGAACGCGGAGAGGGCGCAGACGACGAGGCGGCGGTGGCGGCGAGCCAGCACGCGGGGCGTCAAGCGCAGCCGGGCCAGCACTTCGGGCGTGTAGTTGGTGAGGAGCACGTCGGCGCCGGCCAGCAGGCGATCGAGGACCCGGCGTCCAGCGGGGCTTGCGTAGTCCAGGCTCAGGCTGCGCTTGTTGCGGTTGGTGGCCAGATACATGGCGGCCAGGGGCGCGGCCAGGTGGTGAGCCATCTCCACCACGCGGTAACCCTCGAGCGGCAGCCGGGGGCGACGGGCCACGCCGGGACCGCTAGCGCAGCAAGGGGACCACCGCCGCCGTCGCAAGATCCGCGAACGGGGCCGGCACGAGGCCGAGGAGCACGATGCCGACCAGCGCGATGGCCAATGCCAGCGCGCCGGCGAACGAGGGCACGGGCGAGGCAGAGGCGCCCTCGGGGTCGCGCATGTACATGTAGACGATCACGCGCAGGTAGTAATAGGCGGCCAGGGCAGAGTTCAGCACGGCGATCACCGCGAGCCACACGAACCCGGCGCGCACGGCAGCCCCGAACAGGTAGACCTTCCCTACGAACCCGGCTAGCGGCGGAATGCCGACGAGCGAGAGCAAGAACAGGCTCAGCACCAGCGCCAGCGCCGGGTGCCGCCGCCCGAGCCCCGCGTAGTCCCGGACGTCCACCGCCTCCTCGCCGGCCCGCTCGCAGAGCGCGATCACCCCGAAGGTGCCCGCAGTAGTGAACGTGTATGCCAACAGGTAGAAGAGGACGGCGCTGGCCCCGGCCGGGCCGCCGGCCACCACTCCCACGAGGATGTAGCCCACGTGGGCCACTGACGAGTACGCGAGCATGCGCTTGAAGCTGGACTGGGCGATGGCCACGAGGTTGCCCACCGTCATGGTGAGGGCGGCCAGGGCCCAGAGCACCGGGGTGGCGTCGGCCTGCACCGAACGCAGCCCGGCCACCACCAGGCGGATGAGCACCGCGAACACCGCAGCCTTGGACCCGGTGGCGATGAAGGCGGTGACGCTGGTCGGCGCCCCCTGGTAGACGTCGGGCGCCCACATGTGGAACGGCACCGACGAGATCTTGAAGCCGAAGCCGACCAGGAGCAGACCCAGGCCGATCAGGACGAGGGGGGTGCGGGGCGCGGCGGCAACGCGATCGAAGCTCGTGGAGCCGGCGGCACCGTACAGGAGGGCAATGCCGTAGAGGAGAAACGTCGAGGCGAAGACGCCCAGCAGGAAGTACTTCATCGAGGCTTCCCCGGCGTCGGGCCGCCGCTTGAAGAGGCCGGACAGCACGTAGAGCGAGAGCGACATGAGCTCGATGGCCAGGAAGGCGACGATGAGGTCGTTGGCCGAGGCCAGCAGCAGCATCCCCGACGCGGCGAAGAGCAGCAGCGCATAGTACTCGGCCGACTCGGCACCGGCCCGGCGCAGGTAGTCCATCGACATCAGCACGGCCAGGGCCGCCGCGTAGGTGATCACGAGGTGGAAGAACAGCGCGTGGTTGTCGAGGACGATCATGTCCTTGAAGCCCCGCCCGGGGCCGCCCCACACGGCCAGCGTCGCCAGCTGTGCGCCGATCAAGCCCACCAGGGTCAGCAAACCCAGATGCGCCTTCCGCCCCCGCGGGGGCAGGAGATCCAGGAGCAGCACCAGCAGCGCCGTGCCCAGCACGATGAGCGTCGGCAGCAGCGTGCTCAGGGCCACGGGGGGCGCGGCGATCGGGCTCATCGGGCCCAGGCCGCGCGGGCGACGCCGGCTTTGGACTGGACCTGGGTGATCAGAGCCTCGAGCGAGGCCTCGGTGGGCCCGGTGAAGGCCAGCGGGTAAACGCCGATCCAGACGATCAGCACCACCACCGGGGCCAGGAGCGCCCACTCACGCGGGGTGAGGTCGGGTAGCCGGCGGTTGTCCTCGTGCTGGAGGTCGCCGAAGAAGACCCGCTGGTACATCCAGAGCAGGTAGACGGCGGTGAAGATGATGCCCGTGGTAGCTACCGCGCCGAGCAGGCGGCTGACCTGGAAGGCGCCGACGAGGACGAGGAATTCGCCCACGAAGCCGTTGAGGCCGGGCAGCCCCATCGAGGACAGGGCCACGACCAGAAAGACCGCGGACAGGGCCGGCGCGACCTTCCAGAGCCCGCCGAAGTCGGCGATGCGGCGCGTGTGACGCCGCTCGTAGAGCATGCCCACCAGCAGGAACAACGCCCCCGTGGACAGTCCGTGGTTGACCATCTGGATCAGCCCGCCGACCATGCCCTGCACGTTGAGCGTGAAGATGCCCAGCACCACGAAGCCCAGGTGGCTCACGCTCGAGTAGGCCACGAGCTTCTTGAGATCTGGCTGCACCGTGGACACCCAGGCGCCGTAGACGATGCCAATGACCGCCAGGGCGAACATCAGCGGTCCGAAGGTCAGGCTGGCGTCCGGGAAAAACGGCAGGCAAAAGCGCAAGAAGCCGTAGGTTCCCATCTTGAGCAGCACGGCGGCCAGGATGACGGACCCGGCCGTGGGGGCCTCCACGTGGGCGTCGGGGAGCCAGGTGTGAAAGGGAAAGAGCGGCACCTTGATCGCGAAGGCCAGAGCGAAGGCGGCGAACATGAGGTTTTGCGCCGACCCCGGCGGCACCACCCACCGGGCCAGCGCGGGCACGTCGAAGGTGTAGGTGCCGGTGGCCGCGCCGTGCTGGAAGTAGAGGACCAGGATGGCCACCAGCATCAACAGCGAACCGATCATCGTGTAGAGCACGAACTTCACGGCCGCATAGATGCGCGCGCTCCCGCCCCACACGCCGATGATGACGTACATCGGAATGAGCATGGCTTCCCAGAACACGTAGAAGAGGAAGAGATCCAGGCTCACGAACACGCCCACCATCCCCGTCTCCAGCAGGAGCATCGTCACCACGAACTCCTTGACCCGGTCGTCGATGGCGTGCCACGCCGAGCCCAGGGCCAGCGGGGTGATGAACGTCGTCAGGAGCACGAGGAGCAGGCTGATGCCGTCGAGGCCCAGATGATAGCCGACGCCCAAAGTGGGGATCCAGGGCAGGTACTCCACGAACTGGTAGGCGGCGGACGTGCCGTCGAAGAGGACATAGAGCGGGACCGAGAGTGCGAAGGTAGCCAGGGCCACGACCAGGGCGCCCCCCCGCAGCAAGCCCTCGTGCCGGCGGGGGACGAAGGCCAGGAGGAGCGCCCCCACCGCCGGCAGGAACGTCACCGCCGTCAGCAACCCGAGGTTCATCGCGAGAGCAAGAATGCGACCAGGGCCACCGCACCCACCAGCATGGTGAACGCGTAGTTCACCACGTACCCCGTCTGCAAGCGGCGTGCGGCGGCCGCCCCGATCACGACGGCACGTCCCACCCCGTTCACGATGCCGTCGATCACCCTGAGATCGACCGCCCGGGCCAGGAACTCCGAGAGTGCCAGCAAAGGCCGCACGATGGCCCGGTCGTAGAGCGGGTCGACGTAATAGGCGTTGAGCAGGAGCGCGTGGAACAGAGATCGTGGTCGTCCGATGCTCTCGGCCCGCACCGGCGTGGCCAGGTAGCGGAACCAGGCCAGGGTGATACCGGAGGCGGCCGCCACCACGCTGAGAACGCCCAGCATGAGCGTCAGCACGCCGCTGCTCGCGGCATCGTGAGCCGGGAACACAGGGCTGAGGAATCGTTCGAAGCGGGTTCCGTGCGCCGAGGGCAGACCTATCGCCCAGCCGGCCACGATTGTGAGAAGCGCCAGCACGCCGAGCGGCAGGGTCATCACGCCGGGCGAGTCGTGGACGTGGTGGGCGACCTCCCGCGACATTCGCGGCGAGCCGAAGAAGGCCAGGAAGATCAGCCGGAAGGTGTAGAAGGCGGTGAGGAAGGCGCCCAGCAGCAGCAGGACCCAGATCACCGGGGCGCGAGTGAAGGCGGCGTGCAGGATCTCGTCCTTGGAGAAGAACCCGGCCAGGGGTGGAACCCCGGCCAGCGCGGCCGCGCCTACCGTCATGGTGAGGGTCGTGGCCACCATCTTGGGCGCCAGGCCACCCATCCGGCGCAGGTCCTGCTCGCCGTTGAGGCTGTGGATCACGCTGCCGGCGCCGAGGAAGAGCAGGGCCTTGAAAAACGCGTGCGTCACCAGGTGAAAGATCCCCGCCGCGTAGGCCCCGAGCCCCACCGCCGCGAACATGTAGCCGAGCTGGCTCACCGTGGAGTAGGCGAGCACCCGCTTGATATCGGTCTGGGCCACGGCGATGGTCGCGGCGAACAGCGCCGTGACCACTCCCACCCAGGCGACCACCCCCAGGGCCACTTCCGAGCGCTCGAACACGGCGTGGCTGCGGGCCACCATGTAGACGCCGGCCGTGACCATGGTCGCGGCGTGGATCAGCGCGGAGACCGGCGTGGGGCCTTCCATGGCGTCGGGGAGCCACGTGTGGAGCGGGAGCTGCGCCGATTTGCCGCAGGCACCCATGAACAGTAGCAGCGCGATGGCCGTCGCCGTGGGTGGCGTGAGCTCGCCGGCGCGGGCGAACACCTCGCCGTAGTCGAGCGTGCCCAGCTCCAACCACAACCACATCACGGCCAGGCCAAAGCCGAAATCCCCCACGCGGTTGACGACGAACGCTTTCTTGCCCGCCTGGGCCGCAGCCGCGCGCGTGTACCAGAAGCCGATCAAGAGATAGGAGCAGAGGCCGACGGCCTCCCAGAAGACGTAGAGGACAAGAAAGTTACCGGCCAGCACGAGCATCGTCATGGAGAAAACAAAGAGGTTCAAGTACCCGAAGTAGCGGGTGTAGCTCGCATCGGCGTGCATGTAGCCCACCGAGTAGAGGTGGATGAGGAGACCCACGCCGGTGACGACGAGCAGCATGACGGCGCTCAGGGGGTCGACATGGGCGCTCACCGAGCTCTCGAATTCTCCCGCCGTCACCCACGGGAAGAGCGCCGTCGTCACGACCTGGCCCTGTCGCACCCCGGCGAAGACGACACCGGCGGCCACAAAGGAGGCGGCGAGCGCGGGCACCGCGATCCAGTGGGCTCGGCGCCCGATATAGCGTCCCCCGAGGATATTGACGAGCGCACCGAGCAAGGGAAAGGCGGGGACCAACCAGACGACCGTGGACACCGCGTCACTCTAGCCAACGGTCGCCAGCAGTGTCAAGCAACCGAGCCCGCGCCTGCTACTGCTACCCAGGACCGTTACTCCTGCACGCAGGAATGTCGTGGGGTGACGGAGCCGGTGCAGCGGCGTGCTATGATGCGTTCGTGTCTCGGCGGTCCCGCCTGAAGCTCTGGTTCATCGCAATGCTCCTTCTGATCGTCATCGGTGGCGCCTCATACCTCACCTGGCGTCAGTCCGTGCCCGGCGTCCGGGTGACCGGTGCCCCGGCGCGGGCAATCGGATCGCGCACGCCCGTGACACTGGTCGTGGAGGCGGCGCGCGGCAACGTCTCCCGAACCGAGGTTCGTGTTGTGCAAGGCGAGGCCGTCACCGTCGTCGGTCGCTACGAAGGCCGGCCGACGCCACGGGTCGAGGTCGTGGCGACGCTCGCACCGGGCAGCGGTGTCCGGGAGGGTGCCGGCTCCCTTGAGGTGTGGGCCACCGATGATTTCTGGCGTCCCTTCGGCCGCGCCCAGCGCGCGGCGGCCAGTTTCCCCGTCGTCGTGGATTTCACGCCGCCCAAGCTCGAGGTCGTGGCGGCTACGCCCTATGTGGCGCCGGGCGGCGCGGGTCTGGTGGTGGTACAGGCTGGTGATGCAATCCGGGCCGAGACACGTGTGGCGACACTGAGCTTTCCCACCTTCGCCTTCGGGAGTGCTGGCCTCCGGGTCGGGCTCTTCGCGTTGCCCCACGACTTCACGCGGGGCAGCGCCCTGACCGTCAACGCTCAGGACGAGGCCGGCAACACGGCGACCCGCGGCATCGGCACCGAGGTGCTCCCGCGGCGCTTCCGCCGCGACACGATCGAAGTGACGGATGCCTTGCTGCAGATGAAGGTGGCGGAACTCCTACCCCAGCACCCGGCCGGGCGGCCACTGGTGGAGGGCTTCCTGACGATCAATCGCGACCAGCGTCGCCAGGCCGAGGAGGAGAAGCGACGGTTGGCCGCGAAGACCGCCGACCGACCCCTCTGGGACGGCGCCTTCGTGCAACCGAAGAACACCAAAGTCTTCTCGAATTTTGCCGAGACCCGAACCTACCGCTACCAGGGGCGCGAAATCGACACCCAGATTCACTTCGGTTATGATTTGGCCTCCACCAAGCAGGCCCCGGTGCCCGCCGCCAACAACGGGACGGTCGTCTTCGCCGGCCCGCTCACCATCTATGGCAACACGATCATCATCGACCACGGTCTGGGGCTCATGACGCTCTACGGCCACCTCTCACGGATCGGCGTGAAGGTCGGCGACGACGTGAGCAAGGGACAGGAGATCGGTCGCACCGGCACCACGGGCCTGGCCACCGGCGATCACCTGCATTACGAGGTCCTGATCCAGGGGGTCTCCGTCACGCCGCTCGAGTGGTGGGACGGCAAGTGGGTCCGCGACCGGATCGGGGGGCCGCTGGCCAGCGCCGGCGCGCGCAGCCCCGCCAAGTCCCGTTAGAGACCTTTCACCTCAAAAGCTGCCGAACTTCTTGTAGGCGTCGAGGGGGGACATCCCCCGGCGGAGCGCCGTTCGCACCCGATGCTCCGTGCTCACCAGACGCTCGCAGCGGACCAGCACCTCGTGAGCGGCGCGGCGGGGGACGACAACGACACCGTCGAGGTCCGCCACGATGATGTCGCCGAGCGTCACCCGGACGCCTCCGATGACGACGGGCAACCCCCAGTCGCTGACGCGCCACCGCGGCACCGAGTCCTGAGGTGTTCGATAACGGACGAACGTGGGAAAGCCCAGCCGACGGATCGTCGGACTGTCCCGGGTGGCCCCGTCGATGACGGCACCGCGCACTCGCCGGGCGCGGAGCCACGCCGCCGACAGCTCGCCGAAGTGGGCTGCGGAGCTGTCGTTGCTGGCCAGCACCAGCACCGAGTCGGCGGGCGCCGCGGTCAGCATCTCGAGGAAGCGTCGCAGCGTGGCGTCACGCTCCCGCGGGCTCCCGCGCTGGGCCCGGCCCCGGACTGTGAAAGCGTAGCCGGCCACCCGCATGTCGGGACTCAGTGGCTGGATCGTCGAGGGCAACGTCTGACGTTGCAGGCCCATCTCGTCCATCACGTCGGTAACAGCGGCCGTGGGGAGCCTGGCGAACCGACGGGGCAGGTTGTCGGAGCGGGTCGTCATGCTCGCTCAGCGCCCCAGGAGCGCGCGCGGGGGCACGTAGTCGCCGGCCACGCCGAGGAGGAGGTCGACGAGCGCCGGGCGCCGCGCCAGCAGATGGGCGGTCAGGTCGGCCAGCCGCCGACGCCGCACCACCAACTGGAGCGCGCGGGTGAAGCGCTCCTTGCCGGCGAACACAGTGCGTCGGGCGCGCTCGTAGCCGGCGAGCATGGTCCACGACCAGTCCCCTGCGCGGAACGCGTGGGCGGCCGTCTCCGCGAGCAGCTCGGCCGCCCGCAACGCGCTGAACACGCCCTCCCCCGTGAGCGGGTCGTAAAACCCCGCGGCATCACCGACCAGCAGCACGCCGCCCTGCGACGGCGGACGTACCGTATAGGCCAGCGGCCCCATCGCCTGCACGGGCACGGTCCGCTCGGCGTCGACCACGCGACGGGCCAGGTGGCGGAGTTGCTTGACCCGCGCGTCGAAGAACGCGTCCAGCCGGCCGCTCCAGGGCGCCACGTGGTCGAGCGGCACCACGAGGCTCATGTTCACGCGATCGGGCGCCAGAGGGTTGAGAATCGCGTAGTCCGGCGGGTCGATGAAGATCTCGCCGATGTCCCGGCAGTCGGCGATGGACCGGACATAGGTCACCAGCGCCATGCGACGCAGGCGGTGAGGTCGGCGACAGCCGAGCTGGTGGGCCACCACCGAGCCTCGACCGTCGGCGCCGACCACCAGCCGGGCCCGAAAGGGCTGGGCCCGGCCCGCCGCGTCGACGGTGTTGACGCCGACGACCTGCTGGCCCTCCCACAGCAGATCGGTGACGCGCGTCTGTTCGTGGAAATCGACGGGCAATCCCCGCAGACGATCCACCAGCACCGCGTCGAGTGTGGCGCGACTCACCCCCAGGGCGCAGTCACGATAGGGCCGCCAGGAACCGATCGGACGGTACCTGCCTTCCACAACCGTGCCGTCGGGGGCAGTAATGCGCATTCCCAGGAGAGGGGCGGCGCCCGCGGCCTCCACCGCCTTGAGCACACCGAGACGGTCGAGGAGCCGCGTGGTCTCGGGGCTCAGATACTCGCCGCAGAGCTTGGCCCGGGGGAAACGAGCTCGGTCGAGCACCACGACCTCGAGGCCGCGCTCGGCGAGCAGGATGGCGGTGGCGGCGCCGGCCGGCCCCGCACCCACGACGACGACGTCGGCGCGCGTCGTCATTCTGCCACTGCCACGATCCGCCCCAGCCACGGGTGGCGCCGCACATCGAAACGCGCCAGACCAGCCCGCGCCGCCAGCGCGGACAACTCGTCCGGCGAGTAGGCCCGGCGGACCGAGAGGGGTCCGTCGTGACGCGCGAACCGATGGCGCGTGAACAGCCGGGTGACCAGCCACACCAGGGCGAGCGTGAGCCGGCTCCGGAGCAGATCATTGATGACCACGCCCAGGCGCGCAGCCGCCCGCATCTCGGCCAGGCTCAGGGCGGCGGCGGCGGGCTCGAGGTGATGGAGCAGCAGCGAGGCCGTCACCACGTCGGCCGCCCCGGGTCGAAAGGGCAGCGCGGTGGCGTCGGCGCGCACCACGATCACACCCGGCCGTGGCCGCACGGCACCGTCGCGATCGACCACGATCACGACCAGGCGGCGACCCCGCCGGCGCGCACGGGCCACCAGCCGTGTGGCCAGGTCGCCCCGAGCGCCGCCGACGTCCACGATGCACAGGGCCGCCCCCCGCAGCGCCGCCGGGATCAGTCTCTCGATCGCCCGCTCACTGAGCCGGTAGCCGCCGAACCAGGCGTTGAGGCGATGGATATCGGCCAGCGAGGCCTCGCGGTCGACCCCGGGTACGGATCCGTCGAGGTATTCGAGCGCGCCTTCCGCGCGGGGCAGCATCACCTCACCAGCAAAGCAGGGCGCCCTCGGCCGTGAAGCCGGGCCCGAGCCCGATCATGAGACCCCACTCGCCCGGCATCGGCGATTCGGCTTGCAGCGTCCGCTCGAGCACGAAGAGGATCGTTGCCGAGGACATGTTCCCGTACGTGCGCAGCACCGCCCGGGCGTGCGCCATCTCCGCGTCGCCCAGGCCGAGCAGGTCGGCCGCCCGCTCGAGCACACGGCGGCCTGCCGAGTGCAGCACCCAGTAACGGACGGCCTCTCGCTTGAGCCCTTGGGCGCCCATCAGCGCCTGCGCCATCTCCTTCAGCATGGCGGGTCCGATCCGTCGCACGTCTTTGGAGAGGATCACGCGGGGACGCCCGCCCGGGTACTCGAAGCCCATGGCGTCAAGGTGCTCGGAGCGGAACAGTGTTCGATGGGCCACGATGGCTGGCCCCGGTCCATCGAGGGAAAGGGCCACGGCGCCGGCCCCATCCGCGAAGATCGCGTGGGCCACGGCGGATTCCAGACGATGGTCCAGGTAGTACGCTGCCGAGCAGATCTCCACGGCGATCACCAGGGCCCGGTGAGTGGGAAAGGCCCGCAGATGATTCCACGCCTGCTGCAGCGCTACCATGGCCGACGCGCAGCCAGTGTCGCCGATGTGCGCCCGCTGGACATCGGATCGGCAGCCCAGGCGGGCAATCAGGTGGGCATCCAGACTCGGGGTCAGACGCCCCGTACACGTGGTGGTGACGAGGAAGTCGAGGTCCGCGGCGCTCCAGCCGGCCCGGGCCAGGCCCTGCCGCGCCGCTGCCTCCCCCAGCGTCAGTGCACCCTCGCAGAACCTGGCCTGCATCTCCTCCACGCTCTCGGGAGGATGGAAACGCATGGGGTCGATGCAGAGAAATCGGCTCTCGATATCGCTGTGCTCGAAGAAGCCTCGACGCTGGGAGTCCTCGTAGCCGGCCAGCGCCAGCACGTCGGCCTGGGTGAAGCGATACGCTGGCGAGGCGGTGGCCGCCGCGGCTATCCGAGGGTACCGAATCGGCGTCTCTCTCGGCATGACGGTTCGCGTAAGATTGGGTCGACGAACCCGAGGATACTGCGAGGGCCCGCCCTATGCCACTGTTCAGCTTTGAGGGAAAACGCCCCACGGTGCACCCGTCCGCTTTCATCGCGCCGACTGCCGTGCTGATCGGAGACGTGACCGTCGAGGAGAATGCATCGGTGTGGTATAACGCCGTCGTCCGCGCCGACTTCGGACCGGTGATGATCCGGCGCGGCGCCAACGTCCAGGACGGCGCAGTCGTACACGTGACGCCCATGCATCCGGTGGAGATCGGGGCCGGCGCGACCATCGGCCACACCTGCGTCGTCCACGGCGCAGTGCTGGAGGAAGAAGCCCTGGTCGGCAATGGAGCCACGGTCCTGGACGGTGCACGCATCGGCGCGCGAGCCATGGTGGCGGCCGGAGCGCTGGTGACACCCGGCACCGACATTCCCGCCGGCGTCCTGGCCGTGGGCGCGCCGGCGCGGGTCAAGGGACCGCTAACTGGAACGCCGGCCGAATTCTGGGTGCGGGCCAACCCTAGCGGCTACCAGGCGTTGGCCCAGCGCCACAAGACCGGCGTCAGTCCGGTCGACGCATGACGCTGGCCCATCCCGAGCGGCACTTTACCGGTAACCGGGCCGTGCGCGACCTCGTGCTCGGCATGGCCGATGGGCTGACCGTGCCGTTTGCCCTGGCCGCCGGGCTCACCGGCGCCATCGACACGACCTGGATCATCGTGGTGGCCGGGCTCGCCGAGATCGGTGCCGGCGCCATCGCGATGGGGTTGGGAGGCTACCTCGCGGCCCGGAGCGACGCCGAGCACTACGACAGCGAGCGCCAGCGCGAGGAGCGCGAAGTCCGGGACAAGCCCCAGGCCGAGGCCACGGAGGTGTTCGAGGTGCTGGAAGGCTACGGCGTGAAGCCGGAGGCCGCAGCCCCGCTGGTGGAGGCCTTGCAGCGCAACCCCGAGGGCTGGGTCGACTTCATGATGCGGTTCGAGCTCGGCTTGGAGCGGCCGGATCCCCGGCGCGCGCTACGCAGCGCCATCACCATCGGTGGCGCCTACGTCCTGGGAGGTCTCATCCCGCTCTGGCCCTACATGCTGATCCCGCGCGCGACCAGGGCGCTGATCGTCTCATCGGCGGTCACGATCGTCGCCCTGCTCGTCTTCGGCTACGTGAAGGGGCGTTTCACCGGCGCGCCGCCCGGGCGCAGCGCGCTGCAGACCGCGCTCATCGGCGGGCTCGCCGCCGGCGTGGCCTTTCTCATCGCCCAGGCCATTACCTGAGGCTGACCCCCAGCGCGTCCGGACGCGCTATCCGACGCGAGTGGCGAGCTGCTCGTCGGAGAGCAGCGCGAAGATCCGCCGCAGCAGCGTCTCGTGGTCGGCGATGTTGTGGGGAAACAGGCGAAGCTGGGTGAGGGTGAGCAGGTCGACCGTGCGTAGTCCCTCGAGCCCCGCCGGGGCCATGGCCTGAAAGCAGGAGCGCCCGGGCGCCGGATGATCGGTGATCAGGATGAGCAACAGCGTTGGACACCGCCGCCGGGCGATCGCGAACAGCGAGGAGTCGCGTCGCTGGTTCTCCAGTGCAATGAACGCTTCGATGAACGGCTTGTAGGCGATGCCCATGGGCACGTCCCGTTCCACGCCGGTGGCGTCGGGCACGTTGATGCTCAGGCGCGGAACGATGTCGTCACGCACGAAGCGAAATCGGGCTCGCTCCGGGAGGAGCGCGGTCACCCGATAGCGGGCCCGGCGGAAGATCGATTCCACCAGGGCCATCGCGATTCGGTCCTTGGCTTCGGTGACGTCCACGTCCTGAGAAACGAGCAAGAGGGGGGCCAGGGCAGTGTGCGGTCCGCCGTCGTCCTTTCAGCTAGTTGGGCAGCAGATCCGCGCCGACGAGGTGTCAGCCTGGCAGGCCACGATCGCCGGCCGACAGGGTTGTCAGCGACCCTGAAAACGCGGGGGCCGTTTCTCCTTGAATGCCGCGACGCCCTCGGCATGGTCAATTGTTTGCCGCACGACCGCCATGTGGGACGAGACCAGGTCGAGGTGCGTGCGCAGATCCAGGCGGAGGCTCTGATAGACGAGGCGCTTGATCATCCGGATCGGGATCTGCGGGCCGTCGGCGATCTGCCGCGCCAGCGCGTACGTGGTCTCGTGAAGCTGCGCCGCCGGGACCACCCGGTTGACGATACCCAGACGCAGGGCGTCGGCGGCCTCGATGAAGTCCGCCGTCCACAGGAGCTCCAGAGCCTTGGCGGGTCCCACCAGCCGGGGCAGGAAAAAGGTGTCGCCGTCGCCGGGCACGAGCCCGACCTTGACGTAGCCAGTCGAAAACCGCGCTTCCTCCGAAGCCACCCGCACGTCGCACATGAGGGACATGCCCATCCCGGCGCCAACGGCCAGGCCGTTCACCATGGCCAGGACCGGTTTGTCCATCGCCTCCAGAGTCCGGGGCACGCGGTGGATGTTTTCCCAGAGCTGGTTCTTGTGCTCCAGGGGCGTGGGCGCTCCCTGGCCCATGCGTCCCACGTCACCTCCAGCGCAGAAGGCGCGACCGGCGCCGGTGACCACGACGACGTGGACGGCGTCGTCAGCCTGGGCTTCGCCCAGCGAGCGGGCCCAGGCCTCGATCATGGAGCCGGTGAAGGCGTTGAGCTTGTCCGGCCGGTTCAACGTGATGGTGGCGATACGATCCTTCACCTCGTAGAGCAGATCGCTCATGCGCGCCTCCGCGCCCGCTCAGTCCTTGGGAAGCCCGAGCACGCGCTCGCTCAGGATGTTCCGGAGAATCTCCGATGTGCCGGCTCGAATTCCGCTGGCCTGGGCCAGCAGCGCATAGAACTCCCACTGCCCGTCGTCACGCGCCCAGGGCGAGCCGCCGGCGAGCTGGGAAAAGGGCCCGAGCACCTCGGTGGCCACCTGGGCCAGTTCCTGGTCCACCTGGCTCCAGAAGAGCTTGGACGTCGAGCCTTCCGGTCCGGGCTGGCCGCCGCGCAGGATCTTCGTCAGGCTGCGGTAGGCGTTGAGCTGCAGCGCTTGCTCACCGATCCAGATTCCTGCGATCTTCTGGCGGAGCGCCCGCTCGGAGGCCCGGTCGTGCTCCTGGACGAGGCGCACCAGCCGCTGGGCGGCGTTGCGAAGCGAGACATGCCGGATGAAGGTGAGGAGGTCGCGCTCATAGGCGAGCGTGGTGATGGCGACCGACCACCCCTCATTAAGCCGGCCTACCAGGTTCTCGGCCGGGACCCGCACCCCGTCGAAGAACACTTCGTTGAACTCGGCCTCTCCCGTCATCTGGCGCAGGGGGCGCACCGTGATCCCCGGCGATCGCATGTCGACCAGCAGGAAGCTGATGCCCTTGTGCCGGACCACCTGCGGGTCGGTCCGCACGAGCAGGAAGCACCAGTCAGCCACGTGAGCCATGCTCGTCCAGACCTTCTGGCCAGTGACGACGAACGCATCTCCTTCGCGCACTGCCCGCGTCTGGAGGTTGGCCAGATCGGATCCCGAGTTCGGCTCGGAAAAACCCTGACACCAGAGATCATCCGCCGTCAGGATTCGAGGCAGGAATCTCTGCTGCTGGGCCGGGGTGCCGTACTTCATCAGAGTGGGGCCCAACATCGAGAGCCCACCCCGGTTGACGGGCTGGGGCGACTCGGCACGGGCCATCTCCTGGTACAGGATGATTTGCTCGACGAGCGTGGCCCCGCGCCCGCCAAACTCGCGCGGCCAGTCGATTCCGACGTAGCCGGCCTCGTACATCGTCTGCTGCCAAGTACGTAACTTTCGGACTTCCGCTTGGTCGGCGCGGGATGCGGCAAAACCCCGCCCGCGCAGCTCGTCGGGCAGGGTGCGCTCCAGCCACTGTCGGATCTCTTTGCGGAACGCCTCCTGCTCTGGCGTGAAATCGAAGTCCATTCCGGACCCTACCTTGGGTTGTCGATCATCCCTCGCATACTTCGATCATCTCACCGCTCGCCTCGCCGCCCGAGCGCGCCTCAGCTCGCACTACCACGACCATCTCACCGCTCGCCTCGCCGCCCGCCGCGCCTCGGCTCGCACTACCACATCACGCAGCCGCCGTCGACCATGAGGGCCTGGCCGGTGATGTAGCGCGCTTCGTCTGAAGCCAGGAAGACCGCAGCCGCGCCGATGTCCTCTGGCTCCTGCTCACATTTCATCGGCACGATGTCGCTGACCCGCTTGTCGAACACCTGCCGGGGCGTCAGTCCTGCGAAGGCCGGATTGGTCTGCGCGATGTGGGCCGCGAGCTTCTGCCAGAAATCCGTCCACAACACGCCGGGGCAGATCGCGTTCACGGTGATTCGGTGCGCCGCCAGCTCCTTGGCCACCACGCGCGTGAACGTGATCACGCCCTGCTTGGCCACGCTGTAGGCCGGCATGGTGACGGCCGCGAGCGGCCCGGCGATCGACGCGATGTTGATGATCCGCCCGGCCTTGCGCTCGATGAAGTAGGGCGCCACGGCCTTGCACGTGAGGAATACCGACTTGGTGTTGACGGCGAAGGCCCGGTCCCAGTCGTCCTCGGTGTTGTTGGTGAAGGGCATGCCCGGGGGGGCCGCCATACCGGCGTTGTTCACCAGGATGTCGATCTTGCCCAGGGACTCGCGCGTCCGATCGACCATGGTCTTGACGTCGGCGGAGCTGGTCACGTCGGCCTTCATGGCCATCGCCTTTCGGCCTAGCCCCTTGATCTCGTCGGAGACCTTCTCCGCGTTCAAAACCTGGATGTCGGGAATGGCCACGTCGGCACCCTCGCGGGCCAGTGCCATGGCGATCCCCCGCCCGATGCCACTGCCTCCCCCTGTGACGATCGCGACCTTGCCGGCCAAGCGCATGCGCGTCCTCCGATCTCCTATAATCCAAGCCTTCGGGAGGCCCCATGACAGCACAGCCGCTCAGAAGCCGCAACTGGTTCGGTCGCCGGGACCTCGACGGGTTCGTCCACCGCTCGTGGCTCAAGACCGAGGGATTCAGCGACCTCGTGTTCGACGGCCGCCCGGTCGTCGGCATCGCCAACTCCTGGTCCGAGCTCACCAACTGCAATGCCCACCTCCGCCAGGTGGCCGAGGCCGTTAAGCGTGGGGTGTGGAGCGCCGGCGGATTCCCGCTGGAGTTTCCCACGATCTCGCTGGGCGAGGTCCTCATGAAGCCCACCACGATGCTCTTTCGGAACCTGATGGCCATGGACGTGGAGGAGTGCCTGCGGGCCTACCCCCTGGACGCAGTGGTACTCCTGTCGGGCTGCGACAAGACGACGCCGGCCATGCTGATGGGCGCGGCTTCAGCCGACATCCCCGCGATCATGGTGACCGGGGGCCCGATGCTGCGTGGCAAGTGGCGCACCGAGGAGCTGGGATCGGGCACCGACGCCTGGCGGCTGTGGGGCGAGCGGCGCGCCGGGCGACTCACCGATGAGGAGCTGTGCGAGGCCGAGTCCTGTATGTCCCGGTCATCTGGCCACTGCATGGTCATGGGCACGGCGTCCACCATGGCGGCCATGGCCGAGGCGCTCGGCATGACGCTGCCCGGCAACGCCGCGATTCCCGCCCCGGACTCGCGGCGGCTCGTCCTCGCCGAGCTCTCCGGACGGCGGGCCGTCGAGTTGGCTCTGGCCGGCGGACCAAGACCCTCCCGGATCATGACCGCGGACGCTTTTGACAATGCCATCCGTGCCGACATGGCGATAGGAGGATCGACGAACGCGATCATCCATCTGGTGGCGATTGCCGGCCGGGTGGGCCTGACCCTGCCCCTCGCCCGGTTCGATGCCCTTTCCCGAAGCACTCCCCTGCTGGTCAACGTGCGCCCCTCCGGCAAGTACCTCATGGAGGACTTCTTCTACGCCGGCGGGTTGCCCGTGGTCCTCAAGGAGCTGCTCCCGCTGCTCCACGGCGATGTCCTGACGGTGAACGGGTCCAGGCTGAACGACAACGTTCGCGACGCGAAGAGTTACAACGATGACGTCATCCGGCCGCTCGCGGTGCCGCTGGCCCCGGAGGGCGGCACGGTCGTGCTCACCGGCAATCTGTGCCCCGACGGCGCCGTGCTCAAACAATCGGCGGCCTCGCCCGAACTGCTCACCCATCGCGGCCGCGCGGTGGTCTTCGAAGATCACGCCGACCTGCACCGCCGGATCGACGATCCCGCGCTGCCGATCGACGAGCGCTCCGTCCTCGTGCTGAAGCATGTCGGCCCCAGGGGCGCCCCGGGCATGCCCGAGTGGGGGGCGGCCCCCATCCCCGCCCGGCTCCTGAGGCAAGGGGTGCGAGACATGGTGCGCATTTCGGATGCTCGGATGAGCGGTACCTCCTACGGCACAGTGGTTCTCCACGTGGCGCCCGAGTCGGCGGTCGGCGGACCGCTGGCGCTGGTCCGCGATGGCGACCAGATCGAGCTCGATGTGCCCGGGCGCCGGCTGACCCTGCGAGTCAGCGATGATGAGCTCGCCCGGCGGCGCGCGGCCTGGCGGCCTCGCCTGCCGCACTTCACGCGTGGCTACGGCAAGCTCTTTGTCGACCACGTCCTGCAGGCCAACGAGGGATGCGACTTCGACTTCCTGCGGGGCCAGACGCCCGTGCGGGTCGAGGATACCGCCGGTCCCTCGCACGCCTGATCGTCCGCGCCGAATCCGCCACGCTTCACCGGGCTGGCCGACGCCTGGCGCGGAAGCGTGCCCGCGGTGGCCCGCCGCCGTAGCGCTCCAACGCGACGCTGAGCGGACCACCCGCATCGCGCAGGAGGCGCCGCGCTGGGGCCGCCGCGAGCCCGGTGCGCGCGATGACCAGCGCCAGCCGAACGTGGCCGCCGGCAGCGCGCAGGGCGCGCGCGGCGGCCGGCGCCGGCACGCGCCCGATCTGCTGGACCAGCCGTGAAGCCCGGGCTCGAAGTTTGGCCGACCGGGGCTGGAGGTCGATCATGAGGTTTCCGTACACCCGGCCCAGACGGGCCATGCTGGCTGTCGTCAGCGTGTTGAGGACGAGCTTCGTCACGGTCCCGGCCTTGAGGCGGGTGGACCCGGTGAGGACTTCCGGTCCCGGAGCGAGCGCGATGATCACCTCGCCCAGACGCGCCGGTCGAGGGTTGCACACGACAAGCACTGTGCGAGCACCGAGCCGCCGGGCCTGACCGAGGCCCGCGCGCACGAAGGGGGTCACGCCGCTTGCCGAGACGCCGACGAGGACGTCCCCTCGCCGCACCCGGGCCCGGACGGCCCGCGCCGCCGCCCTGGCGTCGTCTTCAGCCCCCTCGCGCGAGCGAAACACGGAAGCCCGCCCGCCGGCCATAATGGCCTGCACCAGGGCCGGTGGCGTCCCGAACGTCGGCGGGCACTCCGCCGCCTCCAGCACCCCGAGGCGTCCGCTCGTGCCGGCGCCGATGAAGAAGAGCCGCCCCCGGTGGGACAGCGCCGTCACGATGAGATCCACGGCTCGGCCGATCGCGGGCAGCGCGCGCCGAACGCGGCGAACCGCCGCCTGATCTTCACGGTTCATCAACCGGGCGATCTCGAGCGACGTCATGCGGTCCAACGCGCGACTGACGGGGTTGACGCGCTCGGTAGACAGCCCGACCCAGGACCCGCGGCGCATGCTGGGCCGCATCGTACCCCGAATCCGCCACCGGGCGGCCACCGGCCTGTGCAGGGTGGGCTACTATCGTCGCATGCCCCGCGTGCGCTCGGGTCTGGAGGTGTTGCTGGCCGATAGCGGAGCCTTGCTCCGCGGCCGGCGGCTCGCGCTTCTCGCCCACCAGGCCTCGGTGAATGCGCGTCTCGAACACGCCGCCGTACTTCTTCGGGAAGCACCCGGCGTGCGGCTCGTCCGGCTCTTCGCCCCCGAGCACGGCCTCTGGGGGGCCGCCCAGGACCATGCTCCGATCACGCACGTGCGCGAGCCCATCACTCGGTTGCCGGTGCTGAGCCTCTACGGTCGGCGCCGGGCGCCGGCTCCTGCCATGCTGCGCCAACTCGACGCCCTGATCGTCGACCTTCAGGACGTCGGAGCCCGCTATTACACCTTCGTGTGGACGATGGCGCTGGCGATGGGCGCGTGCGCCCGGGCGAGTGTGCCGGTGATCGTGCTCGATCGTCCCAATCCCCTCGGCGGTGAGATCGTCGAGGGCAACCTCCCCGATCCGGCGTTCGCATCGTTCGTCGGGCTCTTCCCCCTGCCGGCCCGGCACGCCATGACCATCGGGGAGCTTGCTCTATATCTCAACCGCCGGCATGGACTCGGCTGCGATCTCACGGTAGTGCCCATGCAGGGCTGGCGCCGCGGCATGCTCTGGGAGGACACGGATCTGCCGTGGGTCGCCCCTTCCCCCAACATGCCCACGCCCGACACCGCGCGCGTTTATCCCGGGGGGTGCCTGATCGAGGGAACGAACCTTTCCGAGGGCCGGGGCACGACGCGACCGTTCGAGTGGGTCGGAGCGCCCTTCCTCGACCCGCGCCGTTACGCGACGGCGCTGGACCGCCTCGGGTTGCCCGGCGTCAAATTCCGGCCACTCCGCTTCAGGCCGACGTTCCACAAGTGGGCCGAACGTCTCTGCGGAGGTGTGCAGATTCACGTGGAGGATCGCCGGCGGTTCAAGCCGTTCCTGACGGGCCTGGGCCTGCTGGCTGTGGCCCGACGGCAGGCGCCACGTCGCTTCGCGTGGCGGCGGCCGCCTTACGAGTTCGAGGCGCGGCGGCTGCCGATCGACATCCTCCTGGGCACGGATTCGATTCGCCGCGGCCTGGAGCGGGGCGCGGCCCTCGACGCACTGGAGCGCGGTTGGCGACGCGGACTCACGAGCTGGAAGAAACAACGGACCGCCTTCCTCATGTATCGGTGAGGCGATGCCCGTGAGTGCGGGGCGGATGGGTTACGTCAGAAGAGGCGCGAGAAGAACGTCTTGATGCTCTGTCCGAAAGACGTGGCGCCCTCCTTGATGTGGCCCCAGGTGCTCTTGGCCTCGGGCTCGGCCGCCTTGCCCGCCGCCTTCAGCTTGTCGCCGCTGAACTTGGCCCCCTCGACCACGGTGTTACCGATCCCCTTGGCGGTCTGCTCGACACCCTCACCGATCTTCCCCTGACCGATCTTCTTGGCCCCGGACTCGATCTGTCCCGTTGCCGCCTTGACCTTGCGGTCATCGGCGGCCCAGCCCGGGAAGGCCCATACGAAGGTCATCGCCAAGGCCAGCGCTTTGATGAAGGCTCGAGCTGACACGCGACCTCTCCTAATAGCCTCGGGCACGCACGCAGATGACGTAGGCGGCCCGGTAGGGAATCTCCATCGCCTTGCCCAACGGGCCGACCTCCTTCGCCGCGTACTCGTTGCAGGCTTCGTCAACCGCTGGGGGCGCGACGACGGGCTCGCGCCCCGCCACCGGCACCACACCCGGTGACAGCACGATCCTCGGGGCCTGCGCCCTCTCGGGAACTGAAGCCGGCAGCATCATCATCGGAACCGGACTGGTCCAGTTCGCCACCACCAACCCGACGATGACCGCTCCGACCATGACGAACGCCAGCCCGATCGCGGCTAACTTCCCGAGATCCCACCGGTCGTCGTCGTCCAACATCGCTGCTACACCGGCGCGACGGTGGCTCCGAGGAGCACCTCGGCCAGCATGAGGATGGCAATCAGTCCGAGAATGAGCCAGCGTCTGAGCCCAACACTTTGGATCATGGTGATGGCCCCGGTGCACCGGATATGCCAGGTTCGGGGCGTCCAGGGACGGTAGAAACGGCGCGCACTTGCACCGGCGGTCGGTGCTCGAGGGCCCGTCAATGTGTCACCTGATCGACAAATGATCACTGGCAGTGCACCGAACTTAGGCGCCGGGGAGGATAAAATCGCGTGGTGGTCGACATTGCCGAACTGGTCGGTGAGCGGCTCATGATCGGGCTGCCTGGCCCCACTCTGGGCCAGGACAGCGTCGCACTCTTCCGAGACACTCACGCCGCCGGCCTCATCCTCTACCGCCGCAACTTTGAGAGCCCGGCTCAGCTCCTTCGCCTGATCAGCGAATTGGAGGAAGCCCTCGGGCGCCGGCTGCTCGTGGCGACCGATCACGAAGGCGGTCGAGTGATCATGCTGGGCCGAGGCGTGACGATCTTCCCCGACAACCTCGCCGTCGGTACCGCCGGGGAGGAGACCTTCGCGTATCGGCAGGGCCTGTGCGAGGGCCGGGAACTGCGGCGGCTCGGCATCGACCTCAACTTGGGCCCCGTGCTCGACGTGCTGACGGAGCGCTACAGCCCGAACATCGGCATCCGTTCGTACGGCAAGGACGCGATGCGTGTCGCGCGTTATGGCACAGCGCGCATCCGCGGCATGGCCAAGGGTGGGCTTGCCGCCTGCGCCAAGCACTTTCCGGGCAAGGGACACTCACCCCTCGACGCTCATCTGCGGCTGCCCCGCATCGACTCTACTTGGGACGAGATGCGCGCGGTCCATCTCGTGCCCTTTCTAGAGGCAATTGCCGCCGGCGTGGCCTGCGTGATGACCTCTCACCCCGTGTACCCGAACCTCGATCCCTCCGGCGTCCCGGCGACCTTCTCCCGGAGGATCGTGACCGACTATCTGCGCAGGGAGGTCGGCTTCCGGGGCGTGGTGGTCTCGGACGACCTGGAGATGGGGGCTATTACCGAGACCTGCCCCATCGCAGAGGCGACCGTGCGCGCTGCCGCGGCCGGCCACGATCTGCTGCTCATCTGCCATACCGAGGGCGCTCAGCGTGCCGCGGCCCGGGCCCTGACCGATGCCTATCGATCAGGAACGCTGCCTCGGGACGGGCTCGTGACCGCTGCCGAGCGGGTCCGGCAGCTTCGCCAGGCCCGGTCCCGGCGGTTTGAGGACGACCCGTCACGCCCCGAACAGGACGGCGCAGCACTCGCGATGGCGATGGCCACGCGTGCGGTGACCCTCCTGGCGCCCGGACCAGCGGGCTTCGCTCGACGGCTGAACGGAAACGTCGCCGTGGTGTTTCCACGCTTTTCCGACCTGGCCGCCCGGATCACCATCGAGCCTGAGCTGATTGACGAAAAGGGATACCTGGCCCAAGCCTTCGCCACCGTCGGCATCGTGCCCGACACCACGCTGGTCGGGATCGAGCCTTTGCCCGCGGAGATCGAGGCCGCGGCGGACGCGGCTGCCACCGCCGACGCCGCCATCCTCTTCCTGTACGACGCCAACCTGTACGCCTCGAACCGGGCGTTGCTCGATGCCTTGCAGGCTCGGGCCCGCGCGCTCGCCGTGGTGCTGCTCCGCGACCCCTATGACATCGCGCTCCTCAAGCCGGGGGTGCTTGGAATCACCGCCTACGGCTTCCGGCGCTGCCAGCTCGACGCGGTGATCGCTCGCCTGGGGAATTGCTGATTCATTGACCAGGGCATGGGGCCCGGGCTGTCGCCCGCCCATGTCCCTGCGGAATCACCCTCGGCGATTGACCGCTGAACAGGGCGCGGGCACCCGGGCTTTCGCCACGCCCGCGCCCCGCCGGAATCACCCTCGGCGATTGATCAATTGGTGGACGTGAGTTGTTACGACGGCTACCAGGATCGTGCCGGCCGTCCCGATGATCACGAGCCACGACCAGGCGAAGACGAGGACGCCGGTCTCAGACAATACGAGTAGCGTCAGGTTCACTGCCGCCATGACCAGCATCGCCGCGACGTTCGCCCAGTCCCGCACCGGACGGTTGGTGGCGAGTCCCAGCAGGAACACCCCCAGCAGGGATCCAAACGTCACGCCTGCGATCTTGAAGGCCAGCCACAGGATCTGGCTGAAGGCGGAAAAGGCGTGGGCAATGCCCCCGAGGACCAGACCGAACACTACGACGGCAACCCGTGAGACGAGCAGGTAGTGACGTTCTGACCGTCGAGGGGCCAGGAGAGGGCGGTAGATATCGGTCACGAACGAGGCGGACAGGGAGCCGAGCGGCGAGTCGATCGAAGCCAACACGATGGCGCTCAGCATGAGGCCCCGCAGCATCGCCGGCATCGTCTGCTGCACGAAGTGAGGCAGGATCTCGTCGGGGCGGGATATCGGGAGCTCCGGATGCTGCGCGTAGAAGGTGTAGAGGGCGGAACCCAGCCCCAGATAGATGATGAGCGTCAGGAGCGTGCCGAGCGGAGTGAGGGACAGGGTGATCTGGCTCTGGCGCCGGGTCTCGACGGTGAGCAATCGCTGCATGAGGTCATGGTCAGTGCCGAAGGCGGCCATCGAGCCCACCAGGCCGTTGAGGATCGCCACCCACACGATGTTGGGTTCCGAGAACACCCGGCGCCAGAAGTCGGGGCCACCCGGGGCCGGACCCCAGTTGATGATGTCGAGACGTCCGGCCGTGCCGGCGAGCTCCGCGATAGCAGGCACGCCGCCCGCCACCTGCGCCACGGCCCAGGTCAGGGTCGCCGCGCCGGCGAGCAGGAACACCAGCGCCTGGAAGACGTTGGTCCAGATGATCGCCTTCACCCCGCCGGCGGCGATGTACAGGATCGAGATCACAACGAAGATGGCGATGGTGGGCGGCAGCGGCCAGCCGAGCAGGATCGAGACGGCCAGAGCGGCGGCCATCAAACGCACACCGGATCCGAGGAGCCGGGTGACGAAGAAGAAGAGCGCGGCCGTCACCTGGCTGGCCTGGCCAAAGCGGTGGAGCAGGAACTCGTAGATGGTGACGACCTGGTACCGGTAGAAGGCGGGGATAAACAGCCAGGCGACCGCGAACTTGGCCAGGCTCGACCCCACGAAAAACTGCAGGTATTCCCAGTTCTCGCTGTAGGCCGTAGCCGGGACCGAGATGATGGTGACGGCGCTGATCTCGGTGGCCAGAAAGCTCAGGCACGCCGCCCACCAGGGCACGCGCCGTCGGGCCAGAAAGAAGTCGACCGTGTCGCGCTGCCGGCTGAAACCGGCGCCGATGACGAGCAGCAGGGCGAGGCAGAGAGCAAGAACCGCATAGTCGGACCAGGCGAGGCCGGGAGCGGCCGCGGGCACGCCCCATCAT
The DNA here is from genome assembly GCA_035457825.1 of Candidatus Methylomirabilota bacterium. Classification (GTDB taxonomy): domain Bacteria; phylum Methylomirabilota; class Methylomirabilia; order Rokubacteriales; family CSP1-6; genus 40CM-4-69-5. Next base: position 15,310 of record DATIAY010000171.1, on the reverse strand, counting down.
ACTGCGGAGGACAGCGTCAGCTGCGGTCGGTAGCGGTGCGAGCGGGGATCTGCTTGTTGCGCAGCCGATCCATCAGCTCGTCCCAGGAGTGAAGCTGGATGATCCGGTTGAACTCACTCCGGTACGTGGAGACGAAGCTAACGCCATCGATGAGAACGTCGTAGACCTTCCACCCGCCGTCGGTCCGATGCAGCCGGTAGTCGAGGGCGATCTCGGCCCGCCGCCTGGTGTTGACCCGGGAGCGCACGACCGCGTAATCGCCGTCGACGACCTCGTTCGTGTAGAGGATCTGCTCACCCGAATAGGCCTCGATCTTGCCGACGTAGGCCCGCTCGAGGAGCTCGGTGAACAGCGCGATGAACTCCGTCTGTTCCTCCGGGCTCCGGCCGGTCCAGTGCCGGCCGAGGGCTCGCCGCCCGACCTCGCCGAAGTCGAACAGTTCAGCGGCGAGCCGCCTGATCTCCATGCGCGGGGCCGGCGTCTGAGAACGTCCGGCCCGCGCGGGCTCGGGGCGGCTCGCCGCCGCCTCGATCGTTTGGACCACGCGGCTCACCGCAGACTGCACGACATCGCGAGGTGTCATGCTCTGCGCGCCAGCCGTAGCGATCAACAACCAGGCGGCCAATGCCCTGCCCATTTTCTTTCCCCTTTGCCGCGTTCCTTCGGCACTGATTGTGGGAGCATTGACCGTGCCACGCCGGCGCATTTCTAAGCGCTCGATTTCCCGGCTGTCCCGCCCGCGGGTGACCGACAATACGGACAGGACGGCACGTTCATGTTCATGATTCGACAGGGCAAGGATCGCGTTCCCGCAATCGCTGTCGGCGTCGACCTCGGCGCGACGTGGCTGCGCGCCCAGGCGATGCGCGGCGACAGACCACTGGCGCGCTTCACAGCCCGGGCGGCGCCGGTCGGTGAAGTCGGCTCGCTCTTTCGTGCGCTCTGGCGACGGCGCAGCTGGACGGCGCGCACCGTCGGAGCCCTGGTCGTGGCTTCGCGCGGCGTGTGGACCGCCGGCGAGCGGCGCGCGCTCGCTCGCCGGCTCGGCAACTTCGCCCGGCGCGTCGTCGTCCTCTCCGATGCGCAGGCCGCGCATCTTGGCGCGCTCGGGGAGCGCCCGGGTGTGCTGATCCTCAGCGGTACCGGATCAATCGTGATCGGCCGGAACCCCGGTGGCCGATGGGCGCGGGCCGGTGGACTCGGACCCCTGCTGGGTGATGAGGGCTCGGCCTTCTGGCTAGGTCAGCAGTGGCTGCGCATCACCTCGCGAGGCGAGGACTTCCGTCCGGCGCGCCGCCTGGTGACGGGTCCGGATGCCGTCGTGCGCGTCGCCGCGCTGGCACCCGCCGTGATCCGGCGCGCTCGGCGTGGCGACGCGCGTGCTCGCGCCATCGTGCGGGCCGGGCAAGGCCACCTGGCAGCGCAGGCGGCCGACGTGGCAAAACGGCTGCGCTTGGGCCGGCCGGTGACGTTGAGTTGGGCGGGCAGCGTGTGCGCCGATGCGTGGTTCCGGGCCGGGCTCAAGCGGGCGGTCAGGCTCGCGGGGCTGCCCGCCCACTGGCAGTCGCCGTGCGCGGAGCCGGTGGCAGCAGCGGCCGGGTTGGCCGGACGGCTCGCGGCACACGAACGCGCCCTTCCGGCGAGAGGACGCAGGGCGAGCAAGGAGCGGCGAAGGTGACCCGGCGGTCGCAGAAGGGCGGCGGCCGATCGCGACGGCTCGTCATCAATGTGTGCCCTCTGGAGGCCGGGCTCGTCAGCCTGTCCGTGAGGTCCGGACTCCGCGCCGTGCCGATGGATGCCCGGATGATCCGACAGCACCTCGACGAGCTGATACGGGCGCGGGGCCTGAGCGATCGCGTCCGCGTGCGCGAGGCCTGCGCCGGCGGCTGTAGCGGGAGCGGGCCGAACGTGAGTGTCACCATCTACCCGGCGCCGCGGGCGGGTGAGCCGCCGGACGGGATCGCGATCGGATGGCGGACCTACGTCTACTCGCTGGGCACTCTGGACTGCCTGGCGGCCGTGATCGACGACAATCTCTGACTGTGAAGTTGCAGGGGGCGGAGAAGAGACTGCCCCCTCCAAACCTCTCCGTTTCACACTTAGCGCGCGGGCCCGGTCCGCGCGACCGGATCCTGAGGGGGAGGATCTAAAGCCAGCCGGCGCGCTTGAAACGGTAGAAGAGGAACCCGCAGATACTCAGCATGAGGGTCAGGGCGAAGGGATAGCCGAACCACCAGTGCAGCTCGGGCATGACGTGAAAGTTCATGCCGTAGATGCTGGCGACCAGGGTGGGGACGGCGATGATCGCGCCCCAGCTCGTGAGTCGCTTGACCACGTCGGCCTGGGAGACGGAGATCAGCGAGAGGTTAGCCTCCAGCGCCGTGGTCAGCAACTCGCGCAGTGTGTCGAGCATTTCGTTGATGCGCACCACGTGGTCGGAGACGTCGCGGAAGTAGGGCCGGGCAGCCTCGGGGATCAAGGCCAGGTCGAAGCGCATCAGCCGGTTACCGATGTCGACCAGGGGCGAGGCGGCGTGCTTGAGCTCGAGCAGCTCACGCTTGAGGCGGTAGATCCGCGTTGTGGTGGTCCGATCGAAGCGCTCCTCGAAGATCTCCTGCTCGAGACCCTCGAGCTGGTCTTCCAGCGTCTCGACCACCGGGAAGTACTGGTCGACGATGAAGTCCATGAGGGCGTAGAGCACAAAGCCGGGCCCCAGGGCCAGCAGCTCCGGATTGGCTTCGCACCGGGTGCGGACGGCGGAATAGGAGAGGGACGACCCGTGACGAACGGAGATGATGTAACGTGGCCCCACGAAGATGTGCGTCTCGCCTGTCTCGAGCTGTCGGCCCGGCTCCATCCGGACCGTGCGCAGCACCACGAACAGGGAGCCGTCATAGAGCTCGAGCTTGGGCCGCTGGTGCGCCCGAAGCGCGTCCTCGATGGCGAGGTCGTGCAGCCCGAATTCGGCTTGCACCTTCCTGAGCAACGGCTCGTCAGGCCCATGAAGCCCGATCCAGATGAACCGCTCATCGTCCTGCTTCAAGACTTCGCTGATGTCATCCAGCGTGACGTCGGCGACGCGTCGACCTCCGGCATAGGCGGCGCAGGTGACGACCCCGCTCATAACCGGCCCTCCCGGCCTCCAGGGTACTCCGCGGCCCCGGCGGAAGCCGCCAAACTCGACGGCCGGCGCCGGCGGAGCGCCACCCACGCCAGCGGCCCCGTGAGGGCCGCGGCCACACCGGCGCCCGTGTTCATCCACCCGGCCGTTGCCATGGCGGCCGCCACGAAGAGCGCCGGCAGGCCGGCCACGACGATGGCGGCTCCCCAGCCGCCCGGCACCCGCCAGGGTCGGGGCAGGTCAGGCGCGACCCGGCGCAACCAGAGGAACGCCGCCAGTTCCACAATCAGGCTGAGCGAGTAAAGCCAGATGTTGAGGACGATCAGCTCCTTGAACGAAAAGACGGCGAAAAGCGAGTAGATCGCCGACGATACGGTGAGGGCGACCCATGGTGTGCCGAAGCGCCGGTGGACCAGGCTCAGCGCGGGGGGCATGTAGCCGTCCCGGGCCAGGACATAGGGCAGGCGGGAATTCGTGAGGAGCAGAGACAGGAAGAGGCCGGCCGTGCTCACCACGGCCCCGGCCGCCACCGCGTGGCCGAGCCAGGGCCCACCCATGGCCTCGGCGATACGTGGCAGCGCCCCCGTCGTCCACTCCGACCAGGCTACCCCGTCACTGGCCAGCACGACCGCCACCGGCAGCATGTAGCCGGCGGCGATGACCGGCAAAGTCAGGAACAAAGCCTTGCGGAACGCATGCTCGGGCGCCCGGGTCTCGCCGAGGCACGTCGAGGGTGTGTCCCACCCGGAGTAATTCCACATCACGACGGCCAGGCCCAGGCCGAGCCCGGCGCTCAGGCTCTGGCCCTCGACGGCGAAGGGTGTCCATGGCGCCACCCGGGGCGTGGCCAGCCCGACCGCGACCAGCGCCAGCACCGGTAGCAGCGCCCCGAGGGCCAGCACGACCGCGCTGCGGCCGGCTGGGCGGACCCCCAGCACATTGAGCCCGGTCAGCACGACGATGAAGCCGAGCGCGAGCAGCCAGCGCTCGGGCGTCGTCATCCCGCCGTACCAGAACCCCATGTACTCCACGAAGAGCGCCGGGTAGACGGCCACGTCGAGAAAGGAATCGACCCAGGACCACCACCCCACCTGGAACCCCCAGAACGGGCCGAACGCGCGGGTAGTCCACGTGACGTAGCCGCCCTCGTCGGGCATGGCCGAAGCGAGCTCCGACATAGCCAGCGATACAGGCAGGCTCCAGAGCAATGGTGTGAGGACGAGCAGCAGCAGGGTAAGCCCGGGGCCGAAAGACGGCACCATGTCCTCGATGCCGTAGGGCCCTCCGCTCACGTTGAAGAAGACGATCGCCGCCAACGGCAGAAGACCGAGCTCCCGCTTGAGTCGGGAGCTCACCGCACGGCGGCGATGAGAGCGGGCAGCTCCTTGACCCACTCCTCGATGGGCCGGTTGGCCTCCACGATGATCTCCAGCTTGCCGCCGGGCAGCCGGCGCACGCGGCCGGGGGAGGCCGGCCCCAGCGGGATCACCAGCATCTCGCGGTGGATGCCGAGAGCGTCGGTGATGGCGAAGATCGCATCGATCTCCCGCATGGTGACGACCTCAAGCACGGGTCGGAGCCTAGGTGACCTTCACCACGCGGCCGCCGGTCATCCTGACCAGGTCCTGAGGAGAGAGCCGGAAGAGCGCGTTGGGAGTGCCGGCGGCTGCCCAGATCTCCTGATGCTTCAGGAGATCCTGATCGATGAACGTGTCGAGCGGTTTGGGGTGACCCACGGGCGGCACCCCGCCGATGGCGAATCCCGTATGCTCGCGAACGAAGGCCGGCTTCGCCTTGTCCAGGGCCTCCTTCAGCAGTACGCCGATCTGCCACTCGTTGACCTGGTTGGCCCCGCTGGCGATGATCAGCACCGGCCGCGCCGACTGCCGGCCGCAGAATACGAGCGACTTGGCGATCTGGCCCACCTGGCAGCCCACGAGCCTGGCGGCGTCGGCCGCGGTTCGCGTGGGCTGGGGCGACTCCACGACCTGACAGGCGAAGCCCAGCGCGGTCAACGCGTCCTGGACCTTCTGGGCGCTGGGGCTCAGGGGCTCTGGCACGTCGCTACACTATGCGAGCCGGCGGAGAAAATCGAGCCCCAATGCGCCAGCCCGGGCGCCGCCTGGCTCTCATTGCGTCACGCGACCAGCGTCCCCGAGGAGTGCCCGTTCGGCAGCGGCCTCGCCTGACCTCACACAGTCCGCGATGCCGATACCCCGATAGGCGGAGCCGGCCAGGTAGAGGCCAGGGGCCGCCTGCAGGCGTTGGTCGATCGCCTCCAGCGTCCTGAGGTGGCCGATCACGTACTGCGGCATCGCCGCGGGATGACGGGCCACGCGGATCAGAATGGGCTCGCCAACTAGGCCGAGAGCGGCGGCTAGCTCCTGGCCGGCCAGGCGGACCAGCTCATCGTCATCGCGCTCGAGGATGCCCGCGTTCAGAGCACCGCCCAGGAAGCAGCGGAGCAGGACGTGTCCGTCGGGGGCGCGTCCGGGGTACTTCACGCTCGAAAACGTGCATGCCAGTAGCGCTTGACCCTCCACCCGCGGTACCACGAACCCGAAGCCGTCGAGCGGATGCCGGATGGCGGCGCGCTGGTAGCCGAGCGAGACGGTCGCCGACGACGCATAGGGGATCACCTGCAGCAAGGTGGTCAATGAGGGATCGACGTAGCGGAGGAGCCGGCTCGCCGCGTGCGCCTCGACGGCGACGATCACGCGGTCGGCCTCGACGGTGGGCCCCCCGCCATCGACGGCCCAGGCCGCCGCGCGACGCACGACGCCGGTGACGCGCCGCTTGAGATGGACGGCGCCGGCCGGCAGGCGCGCGGCCAGCGCGTGCACCAGCTCTCCCATCCCATCGCTTAGCGTGACAAAGAGGCTCCAGCGCGCCCCGCTGGTGCCCGACGCCGCCGGCCCACCCCGGCTGGCTCGCCAGAGCCCGATGATGAGACTGCGTTGCGCCCGCTCCAGCTCGAGGAAGCGGGGCATCGTCGCTCGCAGGCTCAGCTCTTCGGGGTCGGCGGTGTAGATCCCGGCCACGAGCGGCTGGGCCACACGCTCGAGGGCCTCCCGCCCCAGCCGGCGACGCACGAACGCCCCCAGGCTCTCGTCATCACCGGCCGCGCCGCGCGGTAAGATCACGTCGAGGGCCATCCGCGCTTTCCCCGGCCAGGACAGGAGGCGTGAGGCGAGAAAGGGGCGGAGCCGGGTCGGCGCCAACAACTGGAACCCTTCCGGCAGCGGGTGCAGGCGGCCGCGGAACCAGACGAACGTGCGTCGGAACCGGTCGTCGGTGCCGACGAGACGTGGCTCGAGCCCGAGGCGGCGGCAGAGGGCCAGGGCCCAGGGCTTCTCGGACAGGAACGAGTCCGGGCCCGCCTCGATGAGAAAGCCGCCCGCGCGCTCGGTCTCGATGGTGCCGCCCAGGCGATCGCGGGCCTCCAGGACCGTGAGGTCGAGCGGGATGCTTCGCTCGCGGGCGAGCTCCACCGCCCGGTGCGCGGCGGCGAGTCCCGCGATGCCGCCGCCGATCACAACCAGCCTCATCGCCGCCCCGCCCCGGGGCCGGCCTGCGGCGTCACACCCGGGCCGTTCACGTGACGGCGGACGATCTCGGCGAGCGCGGCGATGAACGCGGGATGGTCGTTGACGGCCGGCGCGCGGTGCAGGGCGAGCCCGGCGGCGCGGGCAGTGGCGCACGCCTCCACGTCGAGGTCATAGAGCACCTCTACGTGATCACACACGAACCCGATCGGCGCCACGACGACGTGGCGAGCGCCCTCACGGGCGAGCGCGCGCGCGACGTCGTTGATGTCGGGCTCGAGCCAGGGCTCACCGGGACTGCCGCTCCGGCTCTGATAGGCGAGCGACCATCGCTCATGGCCGAGCCGCGAGGCGACCTGGCGCGACGCCGCCGTGAAGTCGGCGACGTAGGGCGACGCCGCCGCCATGGCGACGGGGACACTGTGGGCGGTGAAGACGAGCGGCGTTTCGCCACGCGCGGCGGCCGGCACCTGCGCGAAGGCCTGGCGGCAGCGGTCGGCGACGGCCTCGACGAATCCGGGGTGATCGAACCAGGCCGGAGCGAACACGACGTCCGGGGCCTCCGGGATCGCGGCCCGCGCCTGGGCCACGTCGGCCATGTAGCGCTCCCACGAGGCCTCGGTGCGGAGCGGCGAGAGGATCACGCCGAGAACCTGGCGATGCCCGTGGGCCGCCATCGCCGCCAGCGTGTCGCGAAGCCAGGGACGCCAGTTACGCATGCCCACGAACACCGGCAGCGCTGACCCCTCGGCGGCCAGAGCCGCAGCCAGCGCGCGCGCCTGAGCGTCGGTCAATTCGTTCAGCGGAGACCGCCCGCCCGGCATCTGCTCGTAGTGGCGGGCCACCGCCTCCAATCGCTCCAGTGGGATGCGCCGACCTCGTGTGACGACTTCCAGAAAGGGGCGGATCTCGTGCGGGGCGGTGGGACCGCCAAACGCGATCAGCAGAACGGCATCTATTGTAGCGGGGCCCGCCAGTCCGCCTAGTTTCGAGGGTGGCCTGCTCAAGGTGCGGCGTGGCTCCGTACTGTAGCGGGGCCCGCCAGTCCGCCTAGTTTCGAGGGTGGCCTGCTCAAGGTGCGGCGTGGCTGCGTTGGGTCTTCACTTGGTGCTCATTTCGTGGACCATGTCGACGAGGGCGCGGGCGTGGTCCACGGGGGTCTGGGGCAGGACACCGTGACCAAGGTTGAAGATATGCCCGGGCCGGTGGCCGGCCCTGGTCAGGATGTCGCGCACGCGCTCCTTGAACACTGCCGGCGGCGCCAGCAACGCGGCGGGATCGAGGTTACCCTGCACCGCGACGTCGGGACCCAGGGTCTCCCAGGCGGTGTCGAGGTCCACGCGCCAATCGAGGCCGATCACGTGGCCGCCCGCGTCACGCATGGGCTCCAGCAACCCCGCCGTGCCCGTCCCGAAATGGATGACGGGAACACCGGGTACCAGGGCCTTCATCACGGCGCGGACGTGGGGCTGGACGAAGGCGCGGTAGTCGGCCGGGCTGAGCACGCCCACCCACGAGTCGAAGAGCTGCACGACCTCGGCGCCGGCCGCGATCTGGCCGTTGAGGTAGCGCGCGGTGGCCTCGGCGAGCAGATCCATGAGGCGGTGCCAGGCCTCGGGCTCCTCATGCATGAGCCGCTTGGTGTGCAGGTAGTCGCGCGCGGGCCCGCCCTCGACGAGGTAGGAGGCCACCGTGAACGGCGCGCCGGCAAAACCGATGAGGGGCAGTCGCCCCGCGAGCGCCCGCACGACCGTACGGACGGTCTCGAAGACAAAGGGCACCGCGGTCGCCGGATCGATTGGTGTCAACTGCTCGACCTGCGTACCCGTCCGGATGGGCCGGTGGATGACCGGACCCTCCCCTTTCGCGAACTCGAGGCCCACGCCAAGCGGCTCGACGAGTAACAGGATATCGGCGAAGAGAATCGCGGCATCCACACCGAGCCGATCGATGGGCAGCAGCGTGACCTCCGCGGCCGCGGCGGGGTTGCGGCAGAGCTCGAGAAAGCCGTAGCGGGCGCGCAGCGCCCGGTACTCGGGGAGGAAGCGGCCGGCCTGGCGCATGAGCCATACCGGCGTTACCGCGGTGGGCTGGCGGCGGGCGGCCCGCAGGAGGAGCGGAGTTTCCGGGGCAGGCACATCGGACAGGGTCGCATCCGGGCACCCCTGGAATCAAGGGTCGGCGGGGTTTATGATCGCCGCCACTATGCCATTCATCTCCGGCAAGCAGGCTTTCTTAAGAATCCTCCGTGACGAGGGTGTCTCGGTGATGTTCGGCAATCCGGGTACGACCGAGCTTCCGCTCATGGACGGCCTCGCCCGCCAGGCCGACATCCGCTATGTGCTCGCGCTCCAGGAGGCGCCGGCGATCGCGATGGCCGATGGTTACGCTCAGGCCAGCGGTGGCCTGGCCGCCGTCAACGTGCACGTCTCCCCCGGCCTCGGCAACGCGATGGGCATGCTCTACGACGCGTACAAGGCCGGTTCCCCGCTGCTGCTCACGGCCGGCCAGCACGACCAGTGCTTCACCGTAACCGAGCCGATCCTCTGGTCGGATCTGCCGCCGGTGGCACGGCCCTACGTGAAGTGGTCGACCGAGGCGCATCGGCTCGAGGACCTGCCGCGGATCGTGCGGCGCGCCGTGAAGACCGCACTGGCCCATCCCACCGGACCCGTGTTCCTCTCACTGCCCGTGGACGTGCTCAACGCGGAGCGCGACGTCGATCTCGGCGCTTCCACGCGGGTGGCTCCCCGGCTGGTTGGTGACCTCGCGGCGATCGAGGAGGCCGCCCGGCGGCTGGTCGGCGCCGACAGGCCCCTGCTGGTGGCCGGCGACGCCGTCGCCCACTCGAACGCGCTCGCCGAGCTGGTCGAGCTGGCCGAGCTGCTGGGGGCGCCGGTGGTGACCGAAGGCGTGGCCTCCACGTGCAGTTTCCCCTTCTCGCACCCGCTCTACAGCGGTTCATTCCCCCGTCTGGCCCCCCCGATCCGGGCGTTCCTCATGCGTCACGATCTGCTGTGCTCGATCGGCGGTGACCTCTTCACCCTGTCGTTGCCCTCTGACGTGGAGCCGATGCCGCATGGCCTCGACGTCATCCACATCGACGTCGATCCGTGGGAGATCGGGAAGAATTACCCGGCGGTCGTCGGCATCCAGGGCGATCCCAAGGCCACGCTGCCGGAGCTGTGCGAGGCCGTGCGCCGGCTCACCGGCAAGGCCGGCCACGCGCAGGCAGCCAGGCGCCGCGAGGCGGTCGCGCTGGCGTTTGCCACGGAGCGAGCGGATCTGGAGCAGAAGGCCAAGCTGGGCGCCAGTCAGAAGCCGATGCCCGCGCTGACCCTGGTCCACGCCGTCGCCCAGGCGACGCCGGCCGGCGCGACGATCATCGACGAGACGATCTCGTCGGGTGCCGGGCTCCGTCACTTCTTCCGCTGTGAGGACGCCAAGAGCTTCTTTGGCCTGCGCGGGGGCGGGATTGGCTGGGGGCTGCCAGCGGCGCTCGGCGTGAAGCTGGCGCTGCCCGAGCGCCCGGTGATCGCGCTCGTCGGCGACGGCAGCGCGATGTACACGTGCCAGGCGCTGTGGACCGCCGCCCGCGAGTCGCTCGCCGTCGTCTACGTGATCTTCAACAACGCGTCCTACCGCATCCTCAAACAGCGCACCCATGCCCTCAAGGGCTTCTCGGCCGAGGACGATCACTACGTCGGCATGGACCTCGATCGGCCATTCATCGACTACGTCGGCCTGGCTCGCTCGCTGGGGGTGCCCGGTGAGCACGTCGACAGGGCCGCCGACGTGGGCGTCGCCCTGGCCCGCGGACTCAAGAGCGGCGGCCCCTATCTCGTCGACGCTCGCGTCGACCCCTCGTTCAAGTAATCCGGATCGCTCTCAGAGGAGATTGGCCATGAAGCCGTTTCACCTGCCGCGCTGGCGATTCATCAGCTGCTGTGGTCACTCTTGGGGCCACCGCCCCCTAGTCACTGAACCAGTCGACCGCGAAGGCCGGCGCGATTTCATCAGGACGGCGGCCGCCGGCGTGGCGGCCGTGACCGCGCTTGGCTCCCTGCCGCGCGTGGCCGCCGGCCAGGTGCGGGTCTTCCCGCCTGCCCCGCCCGCGGTGAGCCCCGTCGAGGGGCTGATCGATTTCCACGTGCACTCGGCGCCCGACGTGTTCGGCCGGGCAATCGACGATGACGAGTCGGCCGCGCTCTACATGGCCCGCAAGGCCGAGGCCATCGTCCTCAAGAACCACGTGGTGTCCACCGCCGGTCGGGCCTTCCTGCTCCGCAAGCACAACCCCGGCGTCAAGGCCTTCGGGGGCATCGTGCTCAACGGCGCCGTGGGCGGCATCAATCCGGACGCCGTGCAGTGGATGTGGCGGATGCAGGGCGGTTACGGTCGCCTGGTGTGGTTTCCCACCTTCGATGCCGACAACCACGTCAAGCACTTCAAGGACGCGCCGGAAGGCGTGAAGGTCGTCGGCGCTGACGGCAAGGCGCTGCCCGCCGTGCGCGAGGTGCTGAAGGTCTGTGCCCAGCAAAAGCTGATCGTCTGTACCGGGCACGCTTCGCCCCCCGAGGCCCTAGCCCTCATCGAGGCCGCTCGCGATGCCGGTTGCGACCGCATCGTGGTGACCCACGCCGAATTCGAGGTCGTCAACATGTCCGTCGAGCAGATGAAGAAGGCGGCCTCGATGGGTGCCAAGCTGGAGATCTGCGCGATGGGGCCGCTGATGGGCCCGAGCGCGCACCTGCCCTGGATGCGCCACTGGCGTCAGGTGACGTACAAGGAGTCGGCCGAGCACGTCCGGACCGTGGGCGCCGAGCACTTCATCCTGTCCACGGACCTGGGGCAAACCGGCAACCCGTCGCAGCCCGACGGCTACGCGATGCTGATCGCTGGTCTGATGGGTCAGGGCATCACCCGGGACCAGATCAAGCTGATGGGCCGGGAGACGGCCGGCAAGCTGCTCATGGGCTGATGCCGGGGCGGCTCGACGGCAAGGTCGCCATCGTGACCGGGGCCGGCTCCCGTGGCCCCGGTCTGGTCAATGGCAAGGCCTGCTCCACGGCGAGGGTGGGCAGGCCCGGGCCTTCGCCGCCGATGTTACCCGGGCCGACTGCCGGGCGATGGTCGCCGCCGTCACCGACGCCTGGGGCGGTCTCCACGTGCTTCATAACAATGCCGGGATCGAGTCACGCAAGGACCTGCTCGACACCGGCGAGGAGGAGTGGGATCGGATCATGGCCGTCGACCTCAAGTCGATGCTGCTCGGCACCCAGGCCGCCGTCCCCGCTCTCGCCAGGCGCGGTGGCGGCAGCATCATCTGCGTGTCATCGGTGGCCGCCTTGCGGGGCCACGGGCGCACGGCCTACGCGGCGGCCAAGGCCGGCGTCATCGGCTTCGTGCGCCCGATCGCCGTCCAGCTCGGGCCCCAGGGTATTCGCGGGGACGTCGGGTGGGGCGCTGTCTACCTGGCCAGCGATGAAGCACGCTGGGTGACCGGCCACACGCTCATGATCGACGGCGGCCTCACCCTCACCACACCGTAGAGATCACCGCGCGTCCCGCGCGGCTTGCGCCGCTCTGCCCCTCGGTCTACCGTAGAGCCGTCGATGAGGAGCTGACGATGACGGAGTCAAGTGCCCTGATCCGCGGCCTGGAGGGCGTGGTCGCCGCCGAGACCCGGCTGTGCGACCTCGATGGCGCCAACGGCCGGCTGGCCTACGGCGGCTACAACATCGACGACCTGGCGCGCCGCGCGACATTCGAGGAGGTTGCCCATCTGCTCTGGCACGGCGAGCTGCCGGCCCGCGCCCAGCTCGACCGGCTGCAGGCCGAGCTCGTCGCCGCCCGTCCCGTGCCCCGGGAGCTCGTGCAGGCCTTCGCGCTCATGCCTCGGGCCACCGATCCGATGCGCGTCCTGCAGGCCGCGGTGGCCATTCTCGGGATGCACGACCCCGACACCACCGACAACTCCCAGGAGGCCAACCTGCGCAAGGCGGTCAGGCTGACCAGCCAGCTCGCCACGGCGATCTGCGCGCACCACCGGATCCGCAGCGGCCAGGAGCCGGTGGCGCCGGCCAGGGACCTCGGCCACGCCGCGAACTTCCTCTACATGCTGAGCGGCCAGCGGCCGAGCCCGGTCAACACCAAGGCCTTCGACGCGAGCCTCACCCTCTACGCCGAGCACGAGCTGAACGCCTCCACCTTCACCACGCGGGTCATCACCTCCACCCAGTCCGACATGCACTCGGCGGTGGCCGGCGGCGTGGGAGCCCTTAAGGGGCCGCTGCACGGCGGGGCCGGCGAGGCGGTGATGCGCACCCTGATGGAGATCGGCGAGGTGGCCAATGTCGAGCGCTTCACCGAGGAGGCCCTGGCGACCCGGCGCCGGCTCATGGGCTTCGGCCATCGCGTCTACAAGGCGGGCGACCCGCGGGCGGCGATCCTCAAGGGGATGGCCGAGGACGCCTGCCGGCAGTCGGGCCAGTTCAAGTGGTACGAGATGGCGGTGCGGCTGCACGAACGAATCAACCGGGCCAAGGGGCTGATCCCGAACGTCGATTTCTACTCGGCGCCGCTCTTCTACTCCCTCGGCATCCCTGTCGACCTCTTCACGCCCGTCATCGCGGCCGGCCGCATCGCGGGCTGGACGGCCAACATCATCGAGCAGCACCGCGACAACCGCCTTATCCGACCCCGCGGCGACTACCGGGGCCCCGGCCGCCGCGACTGGGCCCCATTGGAAAAGCGATGATAGTGCGGGGTCCGAGGCCGACTTCAACAAATCGGGAATACGCACGCAGTCATGGCGCACCTGGACCAGGCCACCCACGACCTGAGCCGGCCTCGCGGCCCCCGCTCCAATAAATGGGTCGCAGCCTGACGCACAAGCTGATCGAGTCTCGCCTGGCCGCTGGCAAGCTGGCGGTGGGCGAAGAGATCGGCATCAACGTCGATCAGGTGCTCCTGACCGACACCAACGGCATCCAGTCCTGGCTGCAGTTCGAGGCCATGGGCTTCGCCGCGGTGATGCCGCCCCGCGTGGTGACCTACATCGACCACAACGTCTACCAGTTCGACTCCCGCAACTCGGACGACCATCGCTATCTGCAGACGGTGTCCCGGCGCTACGGCGCCGTGTTCTCCAAGCCCGGCAACGGCATCTGCCACCAGGTGCACATGGAGACTTTCGCGGTTCCCGGCCAGACGCTGCTGGGGTCGGACAGCCACACCCCGCTCTGCGGCGCCGCCGGGATGCTCGCTATCGGCGCCGGCGGCCTCGATGTCGCGGTGGCGCTGGGCGGGGGCCCGTACTTCTTCCCCATGCCCGCCGTCGTCCGCGTCTGGCTGACCGGCCGCCTCGGCCCCTGGGTGACGGCCAAGGACGTGATCCTGGAACTCCTGCGCCGGCTGAGCGTGCGGGGCGGCGGCGGGAAGATCTTCGAGTACGGCGGTCCCGGTCTGGGGAGCCTGCTCCTGGCCCAGCGGATGACGATCGCCAACATGGGCGCCGAGCTGGGGTTGACCACCAGCGTGTTCCCCAGCGACGAGATCACCCGCTCCTATCTGACGCGGCTAGGTCGAGGGGAGGACTGGCGTCCGGCCGTGCCCGACGAAGACGCCACGTATGACGACCAGATCGAAGTCGACCTGGGCGCGATCGGACCTCTCGTCGCGCTGCCCGGCTCGCCCGACCGCGTGGTGCCGGTGGCTGAAGTGGCAGGCACGGCCGTCGAGCAGGTGATGGTCGGCTCGTGCACGAACGGCTCGTGGCACGACATGGCCTCGGTGACCGCGGTGGTGCGCGGTCAGCAGGTGCATTCGTCGGTGTCCTTCGTCCTCTTCCCGGGCAGCCACCGAATCCTGGAGACGATGGCCCGCGAGGGGCTCCTCACCGACCTGCTGGCCGCGGGGGCGACGGTCTCGGAATCGACGTGCGGGGCGTGCCCGGGGATCGGTCACGTGCCCGCCAGCGGCGCCAAGAGCCTGCGCGCGTTCAACCGGAACTTCCCCGGGCGGAGCGGGGTCAAGGGCGATGAGGTCTACCTCTGCTCCTCGGTGACGGCGGCAGCCTCGGCGCTGACCGGTGTCATCACCGATCCCCGGAGCCTCGGTCCCGAGGCGCCAGTGGCGCTGCCCGCCCAGTTCGCCGCGTCCACGGTCGGGTTCGTGGAGCCGGACCGCCAGGGGGACGTGCTGCGCGGGCCGAACATCAAGGCCGTGCCGCTCGGGCAGCCGGTGGGGGAAACTCTGGAGGCGCCCGTGCTGCTCAAGCTCGGCGACAAGGTCTCCACCGACGACATCTCGCCTTCGGGCGCGGGGGTGCTGGTCTTCCGCTCCAACGTCCCGGCGATCTCCGAGTTTACCTTCCGGCACGTCGATCCCGAGTTCGTGGCCCGCGCGCGCGCGACGGGAGGCGGGATCATCGTAGCCGGGGAGCTCTACGGTCAGGGCTCCTCGCGCGAGGTCGCCGCGATCGGGCCGATGTTCCTCGGCGTGCGCGCGGTGATCGTCAAGTCCTTCGCCCGCATCCACCGGGCCAACCTGATCAACTGGGGTGTGGCGCCGCTCGTCTTCGACGACCCCGCCGCCTGGGCCGATGTCGAGCGCGACGATCGCCTGCGCCTGGAGGACCTTC
>DATIAY010000170.1:0-12869 GCA_035457825.1 Candidatus Methylomirabilota bacterium | reverse complement strand
GGCCGTGCAGACGGAGGCCGGCATCTCCCGGCTGTTCGTCCTCAAGAACGGTCACGCCGAGCAGCGCTTCGTCCAGCTCGGGCGCCAGGTGGACGGCCAGGTCGAAATCCTGCGCGGTCTCCAGGCCGGCGAGCGGGTAGCGGCTCCCCTGCCCGCGACTCTCGCGGACGGCGCCCCGGTGGCCGGGGCGGAGGGCCGGTAGCCATGCAGTGGCTAGCCGAGATTTCGATCAAACGTCCCGTCTTCGCCACGGTGCTGATCCTGAGCCTCGTGGTGGTGGGGGTCTTCTCCTACTTCAACCTGGGTGTGGACCGTTTCCCCAAGGTGGACTTCCCCACGGTCTCCATCACCACGCGCCAGACGGGCGCCGCGCCCGAGGACGTGGAGACCGAGATCACCGACAAGATCGAGCGGGCCGTGAACACCATCTCCGGCATCGAGGAGCTGCGCTCGGTATCCACGGAGGGGGTCTCGCAAGTCTTCGTCCAGTTCCAGCTCGAGAAGAGTGTGGACGTGGCGGCCCAGGAGGTTCGGGACAAGATCAACCAGATCCTGGCCGACCTGCCGCGCGACATCGATCAGCCCATCCTCGACAAGGTGGACACCGACGCCGCGCCCATCCTCTATCTGGCCCTGGCCGCCGACCGGCCGATCCGGGACATCACCGAGTACGCAGACAAGACGCTGCGGCGCGAGCTCGAGTCGCTGCCCGGCGTGGGACAGGTCACGATCATCGGCGGCCGCCCGCGCCAGATCAATCTCTGGATGGATCCGGCCCGCCTGCGCGCCTACACCCTCACCGTCGCCGAGGTGTCGCGGGCGATCGCCAACCAGAACGTGCAGTTGCCGGGGGGCAACGTCAACCAGGGCCCTCGTGAGCTCACCATCCGGATGAAGGGGCGGGTGAACTCCGTCCCCGAATTCGACTCGCTGGTGGTGGCCACCCGCCACGGGACGCAGATCCGGCTTACCGACGTGGGGCGGGCGGAGGACGGCACCGAGGAGGTCCAGACCGCCGCCAACATCGACGGCCATCCAACGGTGCTCCTGATGATGCGCCGACAGTCCGGCACCAACACGGTGGCGGTGATCGAGGGCGTCAAGGAGCGCGTGGCCGAGCTGCAGTCGCGGCTGCCGGCCGGCTATCGGCTCACCATCGTGCGTGACGAGTCCGACTACATCAAGGCGGCCGTGGGCACCGTCCAGGAGCACCTGGTGGTCGGCGCCTTCCTGGCCGCTTTGGTGGTGCTGCTCTTCCTCCGGAACTGGCGCTCGACCGTCATCGCCGCCATCGCCATCCCGGCCGCCATCGTGAGCACGTTCGCCCTCATGTGGGCCATGGGCTTCACGCTCAACATCATCACGCTCCTGGCCCTCACCCTGGCCGTGGGCATCGTGATCGACGACGCCATCGTCGTGCTGGAGAACATCTACCGGCTGATGGAGGAGCAGGGCCGGCCACCTCTGCAGGCCGCCCTCGAGGGGACGCGCGAGATCGGGCTGGCCGTGCTCGCCACGACCCTGTCACTGGTGGCGGTGTTCCTGCCGGTGGCGTTCATGGGCGGTATCGTGGGTCGCTTCATGAACTCCTTCGGCCTCACCATGGCCTTCGCGATTCTCGTCTCGCTCTTCGTGGCCTACACGCTCACCCCCATGATGGCCAGCCGCTGGCTGGCGTTCGACAAGAACGCCAGGCGCTCGTCCAAGCAGTCGCGCCTCTTCGGCTGGATGGAGCGGGCCTACGAGCGGGCCCTGCGCTGGTCCATGGCCCACCGCTGGGTCATCGTGCTGGCCGCGGTCCTCTCTCTGCTCTCGGTGGTGCCGCTCTTCATGGTGGGAGGCAAGGATTTCCTGCCCAAGAACGACGAGTCGCAGTTCGAGGTCAACCTCCGGGCGCCCGAGGGCACGACAGTCGAGCAGACCGAGCTGATCGCCACCCGGGTGAGCCGGGAGATCAAGCCGCTGCCCGCCGTGGCCTACACCATCGTCCTGGTGGGCGACGACGAGCGGCGCACCGCCAACCTGGGCCGGGTCTTCGTCAAGCTGCGCCCCGTCGCCGAGCGGAGCCAGGCCCAGTTCCAGATCATGGACCGCGTGCGGACCGAGATCCTGCCCCGCTTCGAGGCGGAGAAGCTCCGCACCAGCGTCTCCCAGGTGGCGGCTATCTCGGGCGGCGGCATGTCCAACAAAGAGGTGGCCTTCTTCATCACCGGGCCAGACCTCCGCAAGCTCGGCGAATACGCGCAGCGCATCACCGCGGCCCTCAACCGCACGCCGGGGGTGGTGGACGTGGACACCACGCTCGTGCTGGGCAAGCCGGAGCTGACCGTCACGCTGGACCGGGCCAAGGCCGCCGAGCTCGGGGTGCAGGTCGCCGATGTCGCCGGCACGCTGCAGACGATGGTCGCCGGCCAGGAGATCTCCACCTACAACGAGAACGGCGAGCAGTACGAGGTGCGCGCCCGCGCCGTCCCCGCCTGGCGCACGAGCGCGGAGGCGGTGCGCCAGATGAGCGTGCCGTCGGCCCGGCTGGGGGCGGTGAGCCTCGACAACGTGGCGCGCTTCGCAGAGAGCCAGGGCCCCTCCCAGGTGGACCGGCTGGGGCGGCGGCGCCAGGTCACCATCACCGCCAACATGCGGGCCGGCCACTCCCAGCAGGAGGCGCTGAGCGCCATTCAGAAGGAGGTCAAGGCCCTCAAGCTCGAGCCCGGCTACGCCAGCGGGACCACCGGGACATCCAAGGAGATGGGCAAGGCGGCCAGGAATTTCCTGCTGGCCTTCGTCCTGTCGATCATCTTCATGTACCTGGTGCTGGCGGCGCAGTTCGAGTCCTGGCTGCACCCCGTGACGATCTTGCTGGCCCTGCCGCTCACCCTACCCTTCGCGCTCCTGTCCGTCATCGTCTTCGGGCAGTCCCTCAACATCTACACCGCGCTCGGCCTGCTCGTGCTCTTCGGTGTCGTAAAGAAGAACGCCATTCTCCAGATCGACCACACGCTCGCACTGCGGGCCCAGGGCCGGCCGCGGGAGGAGGCCATCATCCAGGCCAACCGTGACCGGCTGCGCCCCATTCTCATGACGACCTTCGCCTTCGTGGCCGGGATGCTGCCGCTGCTCCTCGCCCGGGGTGTGGGTGCCGGGGACAACCGCGCCATCGGCTCGGTGATCGCCGGCGGCCAGATGCTCTCCCTGCTGCTGACCCTGCTGGCCACGCCGGTCTTCTACTCGATCTTCGACGACGCTCAGGCCCGCTTGACGCCCCGCCGGTGGCTGGCCCGAGTCTTCAGCCGCCCGACTCCCGCGCCCTCCACGTCCCCCGCGCGCTGAGCCTGGCTCGCATGAAAGCGACGCGATTCGCTGGACGCGGGACGTTCCTGCCCGTAGGATGGCGGCGATGCGAGGGACCTGCCTCGCTGCAGGACTGGCGGTTGCGGTGCTCGCGGCTCCCGCCGCCGGTATCGCCGGCCCTCCCTTGCCGGTCGTCTTCGAGGCCAACCGCGGGCAGGCCGACGCCCGCGTAAAGTTTCTTTCACGCGGTCGCGGCTACACACTCTTCGTCACCCAGTCGGGAGTGATCCTGGCCGACCGTCGCGCCGGCCAGACCGTTCAGCTTCGCCTCCTGGGATCGCATCAGGATCCCGAGATCGTCGGCCTCCGACCACTGCCAGGCCGGACTCACTACTTCCTCGGGCGGAACCCCGCGAATTGGCGCACGAACGTGCCGACCTTCGACGGCGTCGTCTATCGGAATGCCTATTCCGGGATCGACGCCATCTACAGGGCCCACGCGGGATCGCGGATCGAGCAGGAGTTCGTCATTCGGCCGGGCGCTGATCCCGGGGCGATCGCGCTGGGATTCGAGGGCATTCGGGACGTTGTCGTGGACGGCGCCGGTGAGCTTGTTCTGACCACCGAAGGGCCCGCGCTTCGGCTTAGCCGGCCAGTTGCTTACCAGGTGATCGACGGGACGCGTCGCGAGGTCCCGGTAGCGTGGATCGTGGGCGGGCCTGGGCATGCCGGCTTCGCGCTGGGGCCGCATGATCGCTCGCACCCGCTGGTGATCGATCCCCTCATCGCGTGGGCGACGCACCTCGGAGGCGGTGGCGACGACCAGGCCTTCGGCGTGGCCGTGGACGTCGTGGGCAATGTCTACGTGACCGGCGACACGACGTCGCTCGATTTCCCGGAGATCGGCACCTCCGCGCTGGCCGGCGGGGTCGATGCGTTCGTGAGCAAGCTCGACGCCAACGGGCAGGTCCTGCTCTACTCGGCGTACATCGGCGGGACGGGCACGGACGGCGGCCGGGCCATCGACGTGGACGCCAACAACAACGCCTACCTGGCCGGGTTCACCGACTCGGCGGACTTCCCGACCACTGCGGCCGGCTTTCAGGCGCTGCCTCAGGGGGAGTTCGACGCCTTCGTCATCAAGCTCGATCCCAACGGGGTGATCGCCTACTCCACCTTCCTGGGAGGCTCGGGCGTCGACACGGCGTTCGGCATCGCGGTCGATGGCAACGGCCGGGCCCACGTGGCCGGGGGCACCAGGTCCATCGATTTCCCCATCGCCAGCGCGTTGCAGGCTCTCCCGGGTGGCGGGACCTGCGGGACTCCGCCCGTCGATTGTCGCGACGCCTTCGTGACCCGGCTGAGCGCCCTGGGCAATGTCCTCGAGTACTCGACGTTCCTGGGCGGCAGCAATGACGACAACGCCAACGCCATCGCGCTCGACGGCAACGGCAGGGTCTATGTGACGGGCTTTACGCTGTCGGGGGACTTCCCGACGACACCGGGCAGCTTCAGGCCCGTGCCCTCTGCTGGGCTCGATGCCTTCGTGGCCAGGGTGAACGCCGACGGGAGCCTCGGCTGGTCCACCTACCTCGGGGGCGTCGGGGCAGACATCGGCAACGGGATCGCCGTCAACGCGGCGGGCAGTCCGCATGTCGTGGGCAGCACGACCTCGACGAACTTTCCCGCGACGGGTGGCGACGTGTTCACCGGCCTCACCGAGGGCTTTGCCGTCAGACTGGACGCAACAGGTAGCCTCATCGTCTGGTCCCGAAGCACGGGCAGCGCCGTCCCAGCGGCCGTCGCCCTCGACACCGTCGGCGATGTCCAGCTCGTCGCCAACGATCTGGTTTGCACGGACCCCTTGCTCACTCCCCCGGGATGCCCGCAGTCCCACGTCGACGTCGTCGTCAACAAGCGCAGCGGGGTGAACGGCGTCAGCCTCGACGTCATTCGCTTCGGGGGAACAGGCAATCTGGCGGCCGGCCAGGACTTCGGTCAGGCCATCACCGCGACCCTGGGCAGCGTGTGGGTGGCCGGCTTCACCCTGGCCGCCAACTTCCCCGCCACGCCCGGAGCCTTTCAGACGACCAACCAGGGCGGGGCCGACGCCTTCGTGGTCAAGCTGGTCGACCTGTTCGCCGCCGTGCCCGTGGAAGGGGACGACGATGACTGCGTGATCGCTACCGCGGCCTTCGGCTCGCGGCTGGCCGCCGAGGTCCGGACACTCCGGCGGTTCCGGGATGAGGCGCTCCGGACCAACCCCGTGGGGCGACTGCTCGTCCGCGCCTATTACAAGCTCAGTCCGCCTTTCGCCCGCGCGGTCAGGAACGAGCCGGTCCTGGCCGCCGCCGTCCGTAGCGTGCTCCGCCCCGTCGCCCACGGCGCCGGCTTCGTGCTGGACCGTCCCGTCATCGCCGTGGCGCTGGCCGCAGTCGGTATTGTCGCGATCGTGGGGCTGGGGGTGAGCGCCGCCACCCGGTCGACGCGAATCAGGACGACTATGATCGGCCTGGCGCTGGCCGGGGGCGTGCTCATCGCCAGCGCCCTCATCCTCGGGCGTACCGGAGGACCCCCCCCACCGGGGCCCAGGTCATCATCAGCCCGAGAGCCGGTCGTCGGACGCGGCGCGCATGACGTGGCTCCGGGTGTCACGCGGCCGGTCGATCGGCGGCCTGCCACGGCCGGCCCGCTAACCGCGGATCCCCAGCCCGGGATCCGTGATCTCGCGGCCCTCGCCGGGGACGGGCCTTCGGTGACGCTGCTCAACCCGCTCGCTCCACGGTCCGCGCGGCGCTGGCGGGTGACGTCGGACCTGATCGAGGGCGTCCTCAGCGCGGAGGGCTTCGCGGTGACGGATCCTCGTCTGGCCGGACGACTCGGCATCCAGGCCGGCGACATGATCGTCAGGATCGACGACCATCCGCCCACGGGCCTGCTGGCGGTGCTGATGCCGCTGCAGCGCGATCCTGACCGGGCCACAGTCGTCGTCGAGATCGATCGTGCCGGCAACCGGCTGGTCCAGTCCTACCGGGTACGCTGAGCCGCGAGCCGTCCCTTGACTGGATCGCGCGTCTCTCCCATAGTCTGATCCCGACCGCCACGGTCCGAACCGCAGGGCGGGCGACGGAGGCCAACGATGGCGCAGGCGAGCACGATAAGCTACGGAGTCGTCGAGGGCTGGGAGCAGCTTCCCGCTGGCTGGGAGCACCGCGACGTGGCCGGGGTGGCCGTCGACGGCGAAAACAGGGTGTACCTGATCTGCCGCGGCGATCACCCGATCATCGTCTACGACCAGAAGGGCAACTTCGTGCGCTCCTGGGGCGAGGGGCAGTTCACCCTGCGGACCCATGGCATCACGATCGGCCCCGACGGGACGGTCTACGCCACGGATGACGGCAACCACACGGTGCGACAGTTCACTCCCAGCGGCAAGCTCCTGATGACGCTGGGGACCATGAACACGCCCTCCGACACCGGCTACGACGGCAAGAACACGGCCACTGCCACCAAGCCTGGCGGTCCCTTCAACCGGCCGACCAACGTGGCGGTCGGACCCAGGGGCGACCTCTATATCTCCGACGGCTACGGGAACTGCCGCGTGCACCGGTTTTCGCCCACCGGCGAGCTGAAGCGCTCGTGGGGCGTGGCCGGGGCGGGACCCGGCGAGTTCTTCCTGCCCCACGGAATCGCGGTGGCGACGGACGGCCGCGTGTTCGTCTGCGATCGGGAGAACGACCGCATCCAGATCTTCGACCCGGACGGCCAATATCTCGGCGAGTGGACCGATACCCGGCGGCCGACCCACCTCGTGTTCGACGCCAAGGGCCGGGCCTACGTGTCCGAGCTCTGGTGGCAGCCGGGTCAGACCTCGCGCCGTTACGGACCGGCCGGTGAGAACCGCTCGGGCCGCGTCAGCGTCTACGACCGCGACGGCCGCGTGCTCGCGCGCTGGGGCGGTCCCGATCCGGTCACCGCCGGCAGCTTCGCGGCACCGCATGGCATCGCCGTGGACTCGCAGGGCGATGTATACGTGAGCGAGGTCACCTGGACGTTCGCCGGCAGCCGCGGTCACGTGCCGGCGGGCTGCCACACGTTCCAGAAGTTCGCGCTGCAGTCCTGAGCCCCGTGCCGGGCCAGCTCCGGGGCCGGGTGGCGCTCATCACGGGGGCCAGCCGCAACATCGGCCGCGCCATCGCGCTGGCGTTCGCCGCCGAGGGAGCGGATCTGGTGCTGAACACCCGGGTGAACGGCGAGGAGCTGGAGGCTGTCGCCGCCGAGTGCCGCAAGAGCGGGGGGCGCGTGGTCACTGTGCTCGCCGACGTGGCCGACGCCGCCGCCGTGGAGGCGATGGTGGCGCAGGGTCTCACCGCGCTGGGGGCCATCGACGTGCTCGTCTGCAACGCGGCCATCCGACCGCACAAAGCCATCACCGAGACGTCACTCGAGGAGTGGCACCACGTCCTGGCCGTCGATCTCCACTCGGCCTTCTACCTGGCCCGGGCGGTCGTGCCCGGGATGAAGGAGCGGGGGCGGGGCAGCATCATCGCGCTCGGCGGGATGTCGAGCCTCACCGGACGGCCCAACACCACGGCCGTCACCACGGCCAAGACCGGGCTGCTCGGCCTGGTGCGGGCGCTGGCCGCCGAGCTGGGGCCTTTCGGCATCCGCGCCAACATGGTGGTCCCGGGGTTCATCGATACCGAGCGGCGCTACGCCGAGTGGTACCCCGAGTTCCGTCAGGCCTCGCCCAGCTCACCGGAGGAGCTCAAGAAGGTCCCGCTCCGCCGTTTGGGCCGCCCGGAAGACATCGCGGATGCCTGCCTGTTCCTCGCCTCCGACGCCTCCGCCTACGTCACCGGTGACACCATCCGTGTCATGGGAGGCCGCATCATCGGCTGAGGGGGCGAAGAGCACCCCGCTCCGGGAACGGTCCCAGCCGGGGCGGGTTCGAAGCGGACCCCCGCCTCGTGGTGACCGGGACCCCACCTCGAGCCCGCCCTGCCCACGTCGCGTCGAGCGGCAGACAACTCTTGGCTCGGGACTCTAGCCGGGCGCTCGGGCGGCGGCGCGCGGGCTGGATAACGCCCGGGCCCGTCTGCGTTGCCAAAAAAAGAGGCCGGCGAAGAGCGCGATGGCGGCCACCATCGGCAGCGGGAACGGGATGAAGGCCAGCACCGTGGCCAGCGCGAAGACCACAAACTCCACGACGGTCAGCCTGACGACGAAGAATGCGGTACTCAAGATGGAGAAGAGCATCGTCCCCAGCGTCGCCGAGAGGACGGCCATGACGTTCTGGGTCGGCGTCCCCGTAAACAGCAGGTGGGTGTAGGCCATCAACACCGGCATCAGATAGATGCTCTTCGCGAAGCGGAAGCAGCTCCAGCCCGTCCGCATCGGATCGGCCTCGGCGATGGCCGCGGCGGCGAACGGCCCCAGCGCCACCGGCGGCGTGATGTTCGCGTCCAGGGCCAGCCACAGGATGATCAGGTGCGCCGTCAGCAGGGGCAGTCCCAAATCCGCGAGCACGGGCACCGCCACCACGGCGACCATCAGGTACGTGGCCGTGATCGGCAGGGCCAGGCCCAACACTAGCGTGGAGACGGCGAGCAGGAGGAGCGTGAGGGGCAGGCTCCCGCCCGCCAGGTCCACCAGGACGTACGAGAAGCGAATGCCGATGCCTGTGAGGGCCAGGACGCCGATGAGGATGCCGACGGCGCCGGTCAGGGCGGCCACGAACAGGCTGGCCTTGCCGCCCTCGACCAGCGCTTCCCAGACCCGCGCCGGCCCGAGTCGGCCCCCCGGGACTAGCCAGCTCAGCACGATCGCAGTCACGATGCCGAAGACCGCGGACGTCCCGGGCGCCCAGCCCCAGATCAGCGCCGTCATCAAGACGAGGATGGGGATGAAGAAATACCAGCCGCGCTTGAGGACGGTGCCGAACCGTGGCAGCTCGTCGGCGCGCAGGCCGCGCAAGCCGAGCTTGCGCGATTCGAAGTAGACCATAATGGCCACGGACAGATAGAAGAGGATGCCCGGGATCGCCGCGACCTTGATGATCTCTAGATATGAGATCCCGGTCATCTCGGCCATGATGAAGGCCCCCGCGCCCATCACCGGGGGCATGGCCATCGCCCCCGTCGAGGCCGCGCCCTCCACGGCGGCGGCGATGTGGGCGGGGAAGCCGGTCCGCTTCATGAGCGGAATCGTCACCGTCCCCGTCGTGACCGTCTCGGCGATCGGGCTGCCGCTCACGGTGCCCATGAAGAGGCTGGAGATGACCGCGGCCTGGGCCGGACCTCCCGCGATCCGACCCAGCACGGCCAGGGACAGATCCACGAAGAACCGGGCGACGCCGGCGACTTCCATGAAGGCGCCGAAGACCACGAAGGGCAGGATGAAGCCGGCGACGACGTCGGCCATCACCCCGAAGATGCCGTCGGAGCTCAGATAGACGAACTCCACGATCCGCCGCAGCGTGAAGCCGCGGTGGCCGATCACGAAAGGCAGGTGGGCGCCGAAGAGGGCGTAGGCCATGGGCAGCACGGCGCACATGGCCATGCCCCAGCCGAGCACGCGCCGGGCCGCCTCGATGGAGACCAGCATCAGCACGACGCCCATCCAGAAGTCGAGCTCGGTATACGCGCCGGCGCGGTAGGCGATCTGCTCGTGCTCGACGATCCAGTAGCCGATGCTGACGACCGTGGCCACGACGAGGGCGAGATCGACGACGGTGGGGCGGTCGGGCCGGCTCTTGCGCCACGCCCCGTACAGGAGCAGCGGCAACACCAGGCTGTAGAGCACGGCGATACCGCGGAAATACTGGAGCGGGACCACCCCGAAGGACGTCGCCCACAGGAAGTAGAGCGACACGCCGCCCAGCATGAGTTGGGCGGCGGTGTGCCAGGCGCCGGTCAGGCGCCGGGCCTGCGGCGTCGCGTCGGCCATTCGCGCGGGCTCAGCTCACC
Source organism: Candidatus Methylomirabilota bacterium (assembly GCA_035457825.1). Lineage (GTDB taxonomy): Bacteria > Methylomirabilota > Methylomirabilia > Rokubacteriales > CSP1-6 > 40CM-4-69-5. Next base: position 2,613 of record DATIAY010000170.1, on the reverse strand, counting down.
GCGCGCGGATGTTCTCGGGGATGCTCACCCCCGCCGACTTCCAGTGATCCTCGGCGCCCTTGTGCAGGGGGATGGTGATTCCCAGCAAGGCCGACTTGGGCGCCATGTCCTTGGAGCCCGCGTGGACCTTCATCATGTGCGCGTGGCCCTCGGGACCGTAGACCGCCGCCGCCATCTTCTGCACGAGCGCCGGCGGAACGTCCTTGCCCGCGATCCACAGGGCGGGGACGCCCACCGTGTGGGACTCCTCGGTGATGCCCCGGTAGGAGTTCGGCGCGAACGTGTACTTCGCGAAGTAGGGGTATTGCTTGAAGAAATCCGTCTTGGCCAGCGCCGTGTAAGTATCGATCGCGCGCACCGGCTTCTTCGTCGACGCTTCCGTGGTGACCCGATCGGGCGCGGGTCCGCCCCAGAAGTAGGCATCGGCCTTGCCTTCGCTCATGGCCTCGCCGGCGGCGGCGCCGAGCAGCGGCACCCGCGTGATCTTGTCCCACACGTTGAGGGCCCGAAACATCCGCTCGGCGGTGGCGAACGTCCCGGAGCCGGGGTTGCCCACGGCCACTCGCTTGCCGGCCAGATCCTCGACGGTCTTGATCCCGCTGTCGGCGTAGGTGATCAGGTGCCCCACGCCCATGAAGACGACCCCGACGGCGCGGAGGTTGGTCAGGGGCTTGCCCTGAAACTTCTCCAGGCCGTGGAAGGCCTCGTGGACGTCCGAGGAAAACGAGATCCCGATCTCCCCGTCGCCGGCATTGATGCGGCGCGGGTTCTCGACGGAGCCGGCGGTGGCGGCCACGGACACGTTGAGGTCAGGAACGGCCTTCGACAGGTAGGTGCTGATCCCCGTCGCGAAGATCCCGAACACTCCCGCCGGCGGACCGCCCAGCATGGTGACGCGCTGCTGCGCCTGGACGGGGACCGTCGCCAGCAGCATCCAGATGCCGGCCAGTAAGACCAGGACTGCCTTCATGGGAAGCTCCTTTCGGCCGTGGACTCGACCGCCAGGATAGTATCAAGCCTCCGGCCCGCGGCAAGCACGGACCCCGGGCCGGGCCTTGCCGAGCCCCGGAGGAGTGATAGACTCCGCGCATGACCACGCCTGATCGGATCGCCGTCGTCACCGGTGCGGGAACGGGAGTGGGCAAGGCCACCGCGCTGGCCCTGCTCGGGGACGGTTGGTCGGTCGCGCTGGCGGGACGCCGCAAGGAGATGCTGGAGACGGTGGCCATCGAGAGCCGGTCGTCGGGATCGCGGACACTCGTCGTCCCCACCGACGTCGGCGATCCCGCCTCCGTGCGGGCCCTGTTCGCCCGGACGAAGGAGGCCTTTGGCCGGCTCGATCTGCTCTTCAACAACGCCGGCAGCGGCGCGCCACCCGTGCCCCTCGAGGATTTGACCTACGAGCAGTGGAAGGCGGTCGTGGACGCGAACCTGACCGGGGCCTTCCTGTGTACGCAGGAGGCCTTCAAGATCATGAAGAGCCAGACGCCGCGCGGCGGCCGGATCATCAACAATGGCTCGATCTCGGCCCACGTGCCGCGGCCCAACTCGGCCCCCTACACCGCCACCAAGCACGCCATCACCGGCCTCACTCGATCGACCTCCCTCGACGGCCGCAAGTACGACATCGCCTGTGGCCAGATCGACATCGGCAACGCCGAAACTCCATTGACGGCTAAGATGAAGGCCGGCGTTCCCCAGGCCCACGGTGCCATCGCCCCCGAACCCACGATGGACGTAGCGCACGTGGCCCGGGCCGTCATCTACATGGCCAGCCTGCCCCTCGATGCCAATGTGCAATTCCTCACCGTCATGGCAACGAAGATGCCGTTCATCGGCCGCGGATAGACGCCCCAGCAGACGCGGAGGAGACGAGAGTCATGGCCATCAAGCTGCCGCCGTCCGTGAAGAAGATCCTGGAGGACAAGGCCTACGGCCACGTCATCACCACCAATGCGGATGGAAAGCCTCAGGTGACGATGGTCTGGATGGACGTCGAGGGTGACGACGTGCTGTTCAACACCGCCGAAGGCCGGCTCAAGCCCAAGAACCTGCGTCGGGATCCGCGCGTGATCGTGTCCGTGCAGGATCGCAACGATCCCCAGTCCCACATGGTGATCCACGGCAAGGCCAGCGTGAGCGAGGCCGGCGCCGACCCGCACATCGACAAGCTGGCCAAGCGCTTCCTGGGAGCCGACAAGTATCCGTTCCGGCGCCCCGGGGAAAAGCGCCTGCTCGTGCGGATCAAGGTCGACCGCATCGGCGGCTACGGCCCCAAGATGCAGCCCTGGACGTAGCCCATGGAGAAAGGCGGCCCCCTCACCCGCCGCTGGACCGAGCAGCGCTGGCTGCTCGACAACATCATCCGCTCCGTGGGGATGGACTGGGATCAGCCGCGCTCCCTCTACCTGTCCGCTCCCTGCGGGCCCGAAGCCAACGCGGACTTCGCGGGCCTCCGCCAGCGGATCGTGCGGCTGGCCGACGCCTCCCCGGCCTTCGAGGCCGTGGCCCGCCGTCGGGAAAGCAAGGCCCAGGCCGCCGAGCAGGACGATCACGCGGTGACCGCGCGCGACAACTACTTCATGGCCGCCATCCACTGGGGTGCCGCCCAGT
>DATIAY010000169.1:0-14803 GCA_035457825.1 Candidatus Methylomirabilota bacterium | reverse complement strand
GGCCGCCCCGGGGGTCACGGCGACGTGGCAGTGTTCCAGGATCTCGTAGACGAAGCGAGTGGAATCATTCGTGTAGCGCCGGGCGTTGGCCAGCACGTAGAAGGCCCCGGTCGGTTCACGGGCCACACCCAGCCCGATCGCTCTCAACCCCGCCACCATGGCCTTCCGGCGCCCGTCGAAGACTCCGCGGAAGCGCCGCGTCTCCTCACCCGCTTCCCGAAGGGCAGCCACCCCGGCCCACTGCACGAACTCGCACGTGGAGATGAAGAAGTTGCCAAAAAGCGTCTGTAGGCGACGGATGTGCTCGGGCGGACCGATGAGGTAACCGAGTCTCCAGCCCGTCATGGCGAAGGCCTTGGAGAAGCCGTTGAGCACGAACGCCCGGTCGGTGAATTCTAGTATCGAGCGGTCGCGACCGGCATAGGACAGGCCGTGGTAGATCTCGTCGGACACCACGAAGAGCTGGCGCTCCCGGGCCAGGTCCGCGATCGCCGCTATGTGCTCCGGAAGCAGCACCGTGCCCGTGGGGTTAGCTGGCGAGTTGATGACGATCGCCCGGGCGCGGGGCCCCAGGCGGTCGCCAATGGCCTCGGCCCGATACTGAAAGCCGTCCTCCTCCCTGACGCCGACATAGACGGGCTGGCCTTCGGCATAACGGATGAAGTTGGGGTAGCAGGCGTAGTAGGGATCGGAGAGCACGACCTCGTCGCCGGCGTCGAGGAGGTGGCCGAACAGGAGAAGCATGGCCGGCGAGGTGCCCGGCGTGACGAGGATCTGTTCGGGGGAGACCTTGACGCCGTACGTGGACGCGTAGTGCTCGGCAATCGCCTCCCGCAGGGGGAGGATGCCCAGGCTCGCCGTGTACCGCGTCCGGCCGTCCTTGATCGCCCGGGTGGCCGCCTCCACGATGGCCGGGGGCGTGTCGAAATCGGGCTCGCCGAACTCCAGGTGGACGACGTCGATCCCAGCCCGCTCCAGGGCCTGGGCCCGCTCGAATACCTCCACGGCGAGGAAAGGCTCGACGGTGGCGGCCCGCCGGGCCTGCGGCAGGATCATGGGGCCCGGCGCGTCTCGCGGCGGCGACGCCGGGCCGCTCCCGTCTCCCACGAAGCTCGGGCCACGCCCTCGGCCACGGCCGGCGCCACGTTCTTGTTGAACACGCTGGGGATGATGTACTCCCGACTCAGCTCGCTCCGGCTCACGCACGCAGCCACGGCACGGGCCGCCGCGATCTTCATCTCGTCGTTCACGGTCCGTGCCCGGGAATCGAGCAGGCCCCGGAAGAACCCGGGAAAGCAAAGCACGTTGTTGATCTGATTGGGGTAATCGGAGCGGCCCGTCGCCATCACCGCCACGTGCCGTTCGGCCTCCTCGGGCTGGACCTCGGGGACCGGATTGGCCATGGCGAAGACCACCGGCCGGCGGGCCATCCGCTTGATGTCCCGTACCGAGAGGATCCCCGGCACGCTGAGGCCGATGAAGACGTCGGCGCGTTGCAAGGCGTCGCCCAGCCGCCCCTGGATCTGCCGCGGGTTCGTTACCGAAGCTACCCACCGCTTCATGAAGTCCATGCCCACGGCGCGACTGGGGAAAATGGTGCCGTGCTCGTCCACCCCGGTGATGTCGCGGACCCCGCTCGACAGCAGGATCTTGATGGTGGCGGTGCCCGCGGCCCCCACCCCCGCCACCACCACCCGTAGTTTCCTGAGCTCCTTGCCGACGATCTTGAGTGCATTGAGGAGGGCGGCCAGTACGACCACAGCCGTGCCGTGCTGATCGTCGTGGAAGACCGGGATGTCCAGATCCTTTCGCAGGCGCTCCTCGACCTCGAAGCAGCGGGGGGCGGAGATATCCTCCAGGTTGATTCCCCCGAAGCCGGGGGCGATGAGCTTCACCGTCTCCACGATCTTGTCGACGTCCTTGGTGGCCAAACATATCGGAAAGGCGTCGACGTCGGCGAACTCCTTGAACAGCATGGCCTTGCCTTCCATGACCGGCATGGCGGCCTCGGGTCCGATGTCGCCGAGGCCCAGGACGGCGGTGCCGTCCGTGACGACGGCCACGCTATTCTGCTTGATCGTCAGCGCGAAGGCCCGCTCACGATCGTCACGGATGGCCAGGCAGACCCGGGCCACGCCCGGGGTATAGGCCATGGAGAGGTCGTCGCGGGTTCGGATCGGCACTTTGTTACGAATCTCGATCTTGCCTCCGAGGTGCATGAGGAAGGTGCGGTCGGATACGTTGACGATCCGCACCCCGGCCACGTGCTTGAGACGGTTGACCAGCTGTTGGCCGTGGTGGCTGTCCCTGGCCTTGATGGTGATGTCACGGACCACGCGGTCGCGTTGTGACTCGACGAGGTCGACCGCTCCGATATCCCCGCCGGCCCCGCCGATGGCCGAGGCCACCCGACCCAACATGCCCGGCCGGTTCTTGATCTCCAGGCGGACCGTGATGCTATAGCTGGCGCTAGGGGCAACGACCATCAGGACTCCGTGGGCCGCCCAGGGCAGCGGGAGGTCAGCAGGCACCGCATCTTCCGGGGAACTTCAGGCGGGGTCATCGGCGTTTTATTCTCACTTCTGCGGTTTGTAAGAAAGATCCAGACTCTGGCGTCGTCCTTCAAGGCCTCCCGGGCGGCCCATCATAGCAGAGAGCAGGGTAGCGCTGAATATGTGAACGTCCTTACCCAGTCTATCAAGTGGATTGTCGAAGCGACGCGTCAGATTTCGAGAAGTTGGGGGCGTTGCTGCCCTGGCTCGGTTCTTGAACTTTTTGATGAAACGATCCGCATCCCGGCTGCATCTAACTTAGCGAGATACGGTGACATGATGACATTCAGAGAGCCCGAAACGGAAACGCCTCTCGGCACCACGACGGTGGCGCCGACGGCGCTGATCCCTGAAGAGGCCGGCGAGCACGCGCCCCAGATCGAGGAGGAGGAGGCGACGCCGCGGCTGGATGAGGCGCTCGCGCCCTCGCCGGCCCGGGGAGAGGACCCGGTCCGTCTCTACCTCAAGGAGATCGGCAAGGTCGCCCTGCTCACCGCACGGCAGGAAGTCGAGATCGGCCGGAGGATCGAGGTGGGGCAGATTGCGCTCCGCCGGGCTTTGGCCGCCATCCCCCTGGCGCTGCGGGAGCTGCTGGCCGTGGGCGACCGTATCCGCCAAGACCATGCCGCCGTCGAGGACGTCATCGTCCTCCCCGAAGGGGGCGAGGTGGACGCGCCGGAGATCAAGCGCCTGCTCAACGCCTTCGGCCGCATCCGGCGCCTGGAGCGAGAGATCGCCCGGCTCGAGGAGTCGCTGCGCGACCGCCGGCGAAGCGCCGCGACCCGGCAGAACTATGTTAAGTGGATCGCCGCCAATCAGGAGGCGATCCAGAAGGTGGTTGCCGACCTGCCACTCAAGCCGGCCCTGATCGACGGGCTGGTGGCCCGGGTGCAGCAGCAGGGCCAGCGGATCGAGAGGCTCGGAGGGCTCACCCGGCGCCGGGGCCCGGCGGCGACGACGGCCACGCGGGAGATGCGCCAGCTCGAGCGAGAGGTGGGGCTGCCGCAGCGCAAGCTGCAGGCCGTGCTCGCCGAGATCGTGCGGCGGGATCGCGACGTGCGGCAGGCCAAGAAAGAGCTCATGGAGGCGAATCTGAGATTGGTCGTCTCGGTGGCCAAGCGCTACCTGGGGAGCGATCTGTCGCTGCTCGACCTCATCCAGGAAGGCAACATCGGCCTCATGAAGGCTGTGGACCGGTTCCAGTACCGGCGTGGCTTCAAGTTCTCGACCTATGCCACCTGGTGGATCCGGCAGGCCATCACGCGGGCCATCGCGGATCATTCGCGCACGATCCGGATTCCCGTCCACATGGTAGAGACGCTCAACCGGATCTCCCGAGTCAGCCGGACGATGATCAACGAGCTGGGGCGCGAGGCCACACCCGAGGAGCTGGCCCAGCGGACCGGCGTGCCGGCCAAGAAGGTACGGCTGATTCTCGAATCGTCGCGGAAGCCGCTCTCGCTGGAAACACCCATCGGCGAGGACTCGGAGCTGGGCGACTTCCTCGAGGACAAGTCGGCCGGCTCGCCCAACGACACGCTCCTGAGCCAGGATCTCACCACCCAGGTCGAGCGGGCGCTGGCCACTCTCTCGCCCAAGGAGAAGGAGATTCTCCGCCTGCGGTTTGGAATCGGCGAGGAGGGCGAGCACACCCTCGAAGAGGTCGGCAGGCGCTTCGCGGTCACCCGGGAGCGCATCCGGCAGATCGAGGCCAAGGCACTGCGCAAGCTGCGCCATCCCCTCCGCGGGCGCAACCTCCAGGCCTTCGTCGAGAACTAGTACTCCGGGCGGGTACTGCTCGACCACGCGCCCGGATTCCAGGCCCGGTCCACGTTCACCACCGACCCGCCAGGCCAGGCCCTCGCAGGGAAACGGGTCTCGCCGTCCCCTGCCCCGCCCCGCACAGGGCGCCGAACTCGCCAATGCCCCAGGGCGTTAAGCCCCGACGCATGACGCCAGGAGCGAGGCCGTCAGGCGGGCACTTGACCCGTTTTGACCAGGTGGTATCTCACCAGCCCGGTGTCGGGGGGAGACTTGCTAATCAGGGTGATCATCGTGGCCAGCTCGCTCCGGTGGTGGGTGGCGTGATTGGGCACGTGCTGGAGCAGAGGCCACAAGGGCATCCGGCAGCGTATGCCGTCCAGGTTGTGGTAGGCGATCTCCCGGGTCAGGTCAGCCGGGGTCAGACGCTCGATGAAGGCACGTTGCTCCTGCTCCAGCGGGTCCCAGCGCTCGCGGAGCGCCGCGAGGGTGGGAATGTCGCCGCCGGGAATCTTGCTCATCGGCTGGCCCTGCCAGCGGCTGAGCCAGATCGCGTCAGCCCCGTAGAGGTGGGCGAGCATACGAGTGAGCGTGGGGAGGCTGAAGTGACCTCCCATGTCCCGGCTGGCCGCCCCTTCGCCCAGCGCGGAGGCCACGTCGAACAGGCACCGGTTCGCCCACCGGTGGTAGTGGTACAGCTCGCGGATCGTGTCGAACACCGTCACGTCGGCCATCCTCACCCTCCTCCCTCGGCCTCCTCAGTCCAGCACGGCAACCGTGTCCCCCTCCTGTACGGTCTGCCCTTCCTGCACCCGGATCTCCCTGACCGAGCCGGCCCGGGGTGCCTCCACCGGGATCTCCATCTTCATCGACTCCAGCACGATCACGGGGTCGCCCGCCTGGACGCGAACTCCCGGCCGGGCGGTGATCTGGAACACCACACCCGTGATGTGAGCCTTGATCTCCTCAGGCATTGAACGCTCCTTGCTCGACCTGCTGGACGTGCCTCGAGCCTCGGCGGAGCTCCGGGTGCCAGACCACTCGATTGGCGACGAGGAGCTTTCGGAGCACTAGCCGCCGGCCGCAGCCGCCACCCGCTCGGCCCCGCTGATCCGCCAGTGACCATCGACCTGTTCCCAGCGCTCGACGACGAGCCAACTCCCTTCGGGGCCGCGCAGCCTGAGCTTGATGAGCCGGTAGCCGCCGATCTTGGCCTGGGCGACGAGGTCGTACCCCTGGCCGGGACCGGGACAGCCGCAGGCCTCCAGGACAGCCGCTCGCACCGCCTCGGCGATGTGCTGCCCGCGTCGGGCCGTGTCACCCTCGCCGAGGGCCCGGACGTGCTGGTCGATGGCCGCCCGCAGATCGGGAGCGACCACCGCGGGGTCGAAGGCGGAGTCCAGCGCGACGAGGTCGCGGGCCGGATCGGCGCCTTCCGTATCGAAGCTCCGCGGCGGCGTCGCCGCATCGCCGGCGACACCACCGGCCTCGGCCAGCGCCTCGTAGAGGCTGCCCTCCCAGTCGACCGCGCGCTGGCGCCGGGGCCCGTTGGCGAGCAGCCGCGCCAGCACGACCGCTCCCCCGGCGACGTGCCGTCGCTCTTCCGCGATGCAGCGCTCGAGAATGCGTCGGGTCGGCGGTTCGTACACCGGGTTGGCGGCGGCGAGATGGGCCTGGTAGGTGGCCAGCAGGTGCGGCTTGAGCACCCGGTACACGCCGACTACTCGCTCCAGCGATTCTCCCCGGGCCTCGCGGGCGTCCAGCAGATCCATGAAGCGCACAACCCCCGCGTTGGCCGGCTCGGACTGCTGCGCGGGAGCCCGCAGCTCGGGCAGACGACGACCCCAGAGGTCGGCATGCTGCGCGCAGTCCCACACGTGACGACCGAACAGCAGCTTCACGGGCAGCTCCGGGGTCAGCGCGATCCAGCCGCCGAGCGCACGCATCATCCGCTCCTCGATGTAGCGGTAATGGCGAACCCGTCGCGCCGAAGCCTCCACGGAGAAGGCGCCGGCCAGCAGATGGGCGGTCACGAATGGACCATCGAGTCGGGGGTCAGTAGACGGGCGAACGCTGCGTGCTGCGGATGAGGCGCTCGATCTCCTCGTCGGTAAAGCCGGCGAGCCGGCGCGCCTCTCTGGCGATGGAGATGGCCACGTCCTCGTGGCGCCCATCTTGCCGCACGCCGCCCAGGTTGAAGCGCTCGTCGATGGATTCCTGGAACTCGACGGCGCGGCGACGACGCTCGGGATCGCCCTGGGTCAACTCGTTGAGCCACTTCGAGCCCATGCGGACGTGGGTGATCTCATCGGCGAGCACGTAGTCCACCGCGCGCTCGATGATGGGGTCGCCGATCTTCCGGGCGATGTGCACCAGCTGGTTGAACACGTCACAGGCCAGGCCCTCGAGCCCGCGGTTGACTCCCGCCACCCGGGCGGCGGCGTCTTCGGCGCTGGCGCATCGCCAGAGAATGGTCGACTCCGGGAACTCACCGACATAGCCGTCCAGGTGGTCGAGCAGATCCAGGTAGATCTCCACGTGGCGCGATTCATCCCAGACCTGGCGCGCCATGTCCATGGTGAACTCCCACGGCGCATCGGGAAAATCACACACCGTGCGACCGGCGCCCTCCATGGCCTGCAGCTCGCCGACCAGGATGCCGTGCACCCGCTCCCGGATGGAGTCACGGCTCGCCAGGTCGGCCATCGGCGACAGCCCCTGGGCGAGACGCAGCGCGCCGACGTCGCGGGCCCGAGCGCGTACGAATCGCTCCTCGCGCGCCAGCTTGTCGTACGCGATCGGTCGCTCCATGGCTCCAGTATTATACGCGCTCCTTGAACTCCTTCCCCAGCAGGCCTTCGGGTCGGACCAGCAGCACGAGAATGATGACGAGGAAGGCGAACGTATTCTTGAACTGGATCGTCAGGTAGGCGCCCACGAGGCTTTCGGCCACACCGAGCACGAGGCCACCCACAATCGCGCCCGGCAGGCTGTTGAGCCCGCCCAGAACGGCTGCGGCGAAGCCCTTGAGGAACGGGTCGAGCATGAAGAAGGGATCGAGGAGCAGGGCCGGGGCGAGAAAGATGCCGGCGACGACGCCGAGCCCCGAGGCCACGGCCCACGCCATCCCCAGGACCAGCCGGGTCGGAATGCCCAGGGTCTGCGCCGCCATGAGATTCTCGGACGTGGCCCGCATGGCCAGCCCCAGGCGGGTGCGCTGAACGAGCACATACAGCAGCGCGCTGCCCACGACACCGGCGGCGATGGTGGCGAGCGCCAGGTGGCTGACTACCACCCCCCCGACCCGGTAGGTCGCGGTTTCGGAGATCGGGAAGGGCAGCGACACCGGCTCGGCGCCCCAGATGTACACGACCAGGCCCTGGATGATGAGGGCCAGACCCAGGGTGAGGATCACCATCCCCAGGAGATTGACGCCCTCCCGCTGGGCGCGGAGCAGTACCGTGAAGTAGAACGCAATGCCGACCCCCGCCCCCACGGCCAGGCTCGCCCCCGCGGCCAGCACGAAGGGGTAACGATGCGACAGGAGCGAGAAGGTCACGAAGGTCGCGAGCGTGGCGATGTCGCCGTGGGCGAAGTTGAGCACACGGGTCGATCGGTAGATCAGCACGATGCCGAGGGCCACCAGGGCATAGAGGCTCCCCGCCGAGAGCCCGGTCAGCGCGTACTGGGCGAGCCGTTCCATCCCATTCTCGGGGCGGGGTACCAGCTCACCGGAACGGCCAGAGCTGGAAATACAACCGCGTCTTCAGCCAGCGGCCGTAGAGGCCAAGCGGCTCGATCACCATCACCAGCAGAATCGCGACCCCGTACACCACGGGGACCAGTTCCCGGAAGTCGGCCATGACCTTGGGCACCAGGAGAACGAAGAGAGCGCCCAGGATGGAGCCCTCGATGGAGGCCACGCCTCCCACGATCACGGCCACGAAGAGCGTGATGGACTCCAGAATGTTGAAGATCTGTGGCTCGATGTGGCCCAGGACCTGGGCGTAGAGGGCGCCGTGGACGCCCGTATAGAACGAAGACACGGCGAAGGCCAGGAGCTTGTAGCGCGTCGTGTTCACTCCGTTGACCTCGGCGGCGATGTCGGAGTCGCGAATCGCCATCCAGGCCCGCCCCACGTAGGAGGAGACGAGGTTGTAGCTGACGAGCGTGAAGCCGGCCAGCAGCGTGACGTAGACGTAATATTCGAAACGGTAGGGCCGCAGGCCGAGCAGGGGAATGAGCTTCGGGATGGCCAGGCCCGAGCGTCCGCCGGAGAGCACTTCCCAGTTCACGAACATCTGGTAGACGGCGACTCCGAAGCCCAGGGTGGCGATGGCCAGGTACGGGCCCTTGAGCCGGAGCGATGGAAACCCGACGATGACACCCGCGACGGCCGCGGCGATCCCCGCCCCCGCCAGGGCCAGCAGGAAGGGCGCGCCACCGCCGCGGAGATGCCCGAAGGCGAAGGCTCCGATGGCCAGGAACCCGGCCTGCCCGAAGGACACCTGGCCCGTGTACCCTATCAACAAGTTCTGGCCGATCACGCCGATGGCATAGAGCGCCACCAGCGTGGACAGAAACACGAGATGCTCGGGCACCACCCATGGCCAGACCACAAGAGCCAGGACCAGCAGCGCCAGCAGTGCGCGGGCGACCGGCGTCCGGGCCAGGGCCAGTTCCTGGCGATACGACTCGATCAGGTCCACAGACTCGCCGCGATCCCCATCGGTCGCCTCGCCTGACGGCTGCGGCTCCTACTGCGGGCGGCGGGCACGGCCACGTCCACCGTCAGTCCCGGTACAGGGACTCGATGAGCTGGGCGTAGCGGCTCTCCACCGCCCGGCGCTTGACCTTCTTGGTCGGCGTCACGTCGCCCTCCTCCTCGTAGAAGCGGCGCGGGAGCAGTGCGATCCGCTTGATCGTCTCCACCTGAGACAGGGTCCGGTTCACCTTCTGAACCTCGGCCTCGATCAGCCGGACGATGTCGGGATGCTGGGTGAGGTCCTGAAACGTCGTGAAGGGGATGCGGTGGTCCTGGGCGAACTTGGTCACGGTGTCCTCGTCGATGAGGATCAACGCCACCAGGTACTTCCGCCGGTCACCGATCACCACGGCGTCCTGGACGTACGGGCTGAACTTCAGCTTGTTCTCGATCCAGGCCGGGGTGATGTTCTTACCGCCCCCCGTGATGATGATGTCTTTCTTGCGATCGAGGATCTTGAGGTAACCGTCCTCCCAGGCTCCGATGTCCCCCGTGTGGAGCCAGCCCTCGGCGTCGATGGTCCGCGCGGTCAGCTCGAGGTCCTTGAAGTAGCCCTTGAAGACATGGGGGCCCCGCGTCAGGATCTCGCCGTCCTCGGCCAGCACCACCTCGATACCGGGAATGGGCTGGCCCACCGTCCCCACCCGGGGCCGGGCCACCGGGTTCACGGCGATCACGCCCGTGGACTCGGTCAGGCCGTAGCCCTCGACGAGCGGGACGCCCAGCGCGTGGTAGTACTCGAACAGCTCCGGAGACGCGGGGGCGGCCCCGCAGACAGCGAGACGAATTCGGTCGAGGCCGAGCCGGCGCCGGAGCGGCAGCAGGGCTCCCCAGGTGGCCAGGCGGTAGAGCAGGGCCAGGGCCAGGGGCACGCGCCCGGCCAGGCGAGCCCGCGCGTGGCGGCGCCCGACGCCGACCGCCGCTCGGTACAGGGCCCGCTTGAGGGGCGTCGAGTCGGCCATTCGCAGCTCGATCGTGGAGGCGAGCTTTTCCCAGATGCGCGGCACGCTGGCGAAGTACGTCGGCGAGACCTCGCGGAGGTTCTGAAACAGGGTGGCCATGCTCTCCACGAAGCTGACCGCATAGCCGTTGTAGACCCCGCCGAACACGCTGACGAGATTCTCGTAGACGTGTGCGAACGGCAGGTAGGACACGACCTCGTCGTCGGGGCCGAGCGGGTTGACCTCCCCGAAGGCCCCGGTGACCCAGACAATCGAGCGGTGGCCCAGCATCGCCCCCTTGGGGGGCCCGGTGGTGCCCGAGGTATAGATGATCATCGCGGTATCGTCGGGGCCGACGGCCTCCAGCCGCTCGGCGACGGCTCCCGGGTGGATCTGGGCGAGGCTGAGGCCCTGCTTGATGAAGTCCTCGAAGAAGACGACCCGATCGTCGGCGAAGCCCCACAGCCCCTTGGCATCCCAGACCACGATGCGTTCGACGGCGGTGGTTCCCACCAGGGCCAGCACCTTGTCGAGCTGCTCGTCATTGTCCACAAAGATGAGCCTGGCCTCGGAATGCCGGAGCACGTACTGCACCTGCTCCGGCGACGACGTCGGATAGACACCGCAGGTGGCGCCGCCTGCGCTCTGGATCCCGAGGTGGCAGTACAGCCATTCGGGACGGTTGTCGGCGAGGATGGCCGCGTGCTCGCCCGGCCGTAGCCCGAAGGCGATGAGGGCGGCGGCCACCCGCCGAACCTCCTCGCCGTACTGGCGCCAGCTCACGCGGTGCCAGATCCCGTAGGCCTTGTAGCGGATGGCCAGCCGATCGCCCAGCCGCTCGACCTGGCGGAAGAACAGCTCAGGAAGAGTCCGAGCTTGCGTCTGCATCACCAGCGCCTCCGTTTTCGATAGAGCCGCCAGCCCCGGGCCGGCAGGCTCTCGACGACGCCGAGGCCGAGGTAGACCTCGCGGACGTCTTCGTTCCCCGCCAGATCCTCGGCCGTTCCCTCCAGCACTACACGCCCCGCTTCCAGAATCGCCCCCCGGTGGGCGACGCGCAGCGCCAGGCGGGCATTTTGCTCTACCAGAAGGATCGTGGTGCCGCCGCGGCCGATGGCCGCCAGCGCTTCGTAGACCACCCGGGCTACTCGGGGAGCCAACCCCAGCGAGGGCTCGTCGAGCATGAGCAGCCGCGGCCGCCGCAGCATGGCCCGACCCAGAGCGAGCATCTGCTGCTCACCGCCAGAGAGCGTCTCGGCCTGCTGGCGCGCGCGCTCCTTGAGTATGGGAAACATCGTGAGGACGCCGTCGAGGTCACCTCTCACTCCGTCGTCCCGCCGGCCCCAGAGGCCGAGCTCGAGGTTCTCGGCCACCGTCAGTTCCTTGAAGAGGCCGCGGTCCTCGGGCACATACACGATGCCGAGCCGCGCGATGGCTTCGGGCGCCCGGCCGTCGATCCGGTGCCCATCGAACAGGATCTGCCCCTTCTTGGGCTGCCCCTTGAGGAGCCCGGCAATGGTCCGCAGCAGCGTCGTCTTTCCGGCACCATTGGGCCCCAGCACTGTGAAGATCTCGCCACGTCGCACCTCCAGGGACACGCCGAACAGGGCATAGATGCGGTCGAAGTAGAGCGTTTCGATGGTGGTGATTTTCAAGATGGGGGGAGTTGAGACAGCTCCCCCCATACCCCCCTGTTCGCGCGAGGCCGCATCACCGCCGATCCCGCCCGGCTCACTCACCGAGGTAGGCCTTGACGACCTCAGGGTGGCGCTGGACCTCGCCCGGCGTTCCCTCGGCGATCTTCACGCCGTGGTCGAGCGCCACCATGCGCCCAGCCAGGCGCGAGGCCACCCGGAGGTCGTGTTCGACCAGTAGCACCGTGATCCCGAAGCGGCCTCTGATCTCATGGATCCAGTAGGCGAACTCCTCCTTCTCCTCCTGGGTGAGCCCCGACACCGGCTCGTCCAGCAACAGCAGCGTCGGTTCCGTGGCCAGCGCTCGCGCTAGCTCCACACGTTTCTGGATCCCGTAAGGGCAGTCCGCCACGCGCGCCTTGCGTACCATCTCCAGATTCAAGAACTCGATGAGTTCTTCGCAGCGGCGGCGGTGGCGCGTCTCTTCATTGCGCCGCCGAAGCAGGGCGGCCAGGAAGCTCTTCCGAAAGTGCAGGTGCCGGCCGACCATCAAGTTGTCTATCACGCTCATCGTGGGGAACAGTCGCAGATTCTGAAACGTCCGCGCGATGCCCCGGCGGGCAATGGCGTCGGGGGCCAGGTCGCGCAGGGACTCGCCCCGGAACCGGATCAGCCCGGCCCCGGGCCGGTAGATACCGCTGATGCAGTTGAACAGCGACGTCTTGCCCGAGCCGTTGGGCCCGATGACGGCGAGCGTCGCGCCCTCGTCCAACGACAGCCCGACACCCTGCAGGGCGGTAATCCCCCCGAAGGAGAGGCTGAGATCGCGAATCTCCAGCAGTTGACCGGGGGGGCCTGGAGGGGTGGTTTCCACCCCCCCATGTCCACTCATGTCGGCGGTGTGGCCCCGCGCAGCGGAGCTTGCCGTAAACGTGTGGTCAAAAGTGCGGCTGGAAGATCTGCGGCGGCACGACTTCGACGTACGAATTATCGGCCGCCTTCACCGCCCGCAGCATCCGGGTCGCGTTCAGGCCGTGGCGACGGTTGGGCCCGAAGGTGATACCGGGGCTGGCGCCCATAGCGTTGAAGTCCTTGATCGTCTCCATGGCCTCCACGAACGACGCGCGGGTGAGGTTCCGACCCGCGCGCTTGAGCCCCTCCGTGGCCGCGATCATCGCCAGGGCTCCGGCCAGCGCGGTGCTCTCCTTGCCGACGAGCTTGGGCTCCTGCTTGGTGACGATGTCGACGATGGCCTTGCCCGCCGGGTCGCCGGCCAGGGCCGCGCCGTTGAGGGCATTGAAGTGGGCGCCCTCCCACAGCTCGCCGAGGAGCCGATACATGATCACATAGTCGCCAAGCGGGAAGGAGGCCACGAGCTTGGGTCGATACCCGGCCTTGGCCATTTCCTTGATCACGTTGGCGCCGTGGGTGATGGTCGGATAGAGGATAATAGTGTCGGCGCCCGAGTCCTTGAGCTTCAGGGCGTGTGTTCCCAGCTCGCGGTCGCTGATCTCGTAGGACACCGCGGCGGCCAGCGTCGCTTTGCCGGCCAGCCCCTTGAGCCCGCGATTGACGCCTTCCAGCCCACCCTTGCCGTACTCGTCGTTCTGGTAGAAGACCGCGACCTTCTTGGCACCGAGTCGGTTAGCCGCCTGAGTCACCAGGAAGTCGCCCTCGTCCACGTAATCGGTGTAGGCCACGAAAACGTAGCGGAGCCGATCGCGGGGCTGCTTGGCCCAGATCATCGGATTGCCGTAGGGATAGATGACAGGAAACTTGTTCTCGTGCGGGAAATCCTTGCCCGCATTGAGGATCGCCGAGCCGAGGAGACCCACGTTCATGAAAACCTTGTCGTGCATCTCTTTAAGGTTGGCCACGGCCCGGCCGGGGTTGTACCCGTCGTCCTTGATCTCCACGCGCAGCTTGCGGCCGTTAATGCCTCCCTGCGCATTCAGATGCTTGGCCCAGGCTTCCATGGCCACCGCCGTGTTGCCCCACGCAGCGGCCGGGCCCGAGAGCGGAGTGGTCAACCCCACGGCGATCTCGGTGTCGGTCACCCCCGGCGCCTGGGCCAGAACGGGGGCCGTGATGCCGAAGAGCAACCCGATGAGGATGGCGGCGATGGTGGTTGTCATCTTCCTGTCCCTCCGGAGCGCGGCGACTGGCTCCGCCACTTGTCGATCGACTTCTTCGAGAAAACCCAGGTCCCGTTCATTTCGAGGCACGGGATCCGCCGCTGGCTGGCCAGGAGCGTCAGCGCGGCCTCGTCCATCGCCAGATACGCAGAAGCCTCTTGCATCGTCATGACGTCCTTGGGCGTCACCGGTCTGTCCCCTCCTTGGCTCACTTGATCCTCTCCGACTCCGCCGCCCGGCGCAGGGTCTCGACCTCGGCCTCTAGGAGCCGAAGGCGTTCCATGAGCTGCTCGATGGCCTTGGCCACGGGATCGGGAAGATCCGTCTGGTTCAAATCGATCTCACCCGTGACCCGCTGGCCGTCGCGGTATGTTACGCGGCCGGGCACCCCGACCACAACGGAGTTCGGCGGCACCTCGCGCACGACCACCGAGCCGGCCCCGATGCGGCTGCCGTCGCCGATCTTGAAGGCGCCGATGATCTTGGCCCCCGCTCCCACCACCACGTTGTTGCCGAGGGTGGGATGACGCTTCTCCCGCTTGAGGCTGGTGCCGCCCAGCGTCACCCCCTGGAGCAGAGTGACGTTCTCGCCGAGCTCGGCCGTCTCCCCGATGACCACGCCCATGCCGTGGTCGATGAACAGGCCGGGCCCCAGCCGGGCCGCGGGATGGATCTCGATCCCCGTCAGGAATCGCGCCAGCTGCATGAGGCACCGCGCCGTGGTCGGCCACCCGCGGTGCCACAACCGGTGGGCGACGCGGTGGAACATCAGCACGTGAACGCCCGGGTAGCAGAGCACGACCTCGAGCGCGGACCGTGCGGCCGGGTCACGCTCCTGTACCGCTCGGACGTCTTGCCGGATCGCCTCAAACACGCTGGTCCTCCCGCTGGTGCCAGTCCCGCGCCGCGGCCCGCAGCGCCTGTGTCACGACGTCGGCGGCGTGCCGGCGATCTTCGGGCAGCCCCTCCAGCGCCCCCTCGATCTCCTCGGCCTTGACGTGGAGCAGATCGCCGA
>DATIAY010000168.1:0-23345 GCA_035457825.1 Candidatus Methylomirabilota bacterium | reverse complement strand
TGACGAGAACGGCCGGGGAAGCGGTCTCCCCGGCCGTCGAACGCATAGCCAGCATCTGCGGCTACTCAACGGATTGAAGTGGCCTCCGTCACTGCACCATATCGGCTCGGGCCTTGGCCAGGTTGCTGAGCCCTCGGTTGATCTGGTCCCGGTCGATCCCTCCGCTTCTCTTCGCGCGCTCGAAGTTCCTGATGGCATCACCGAGATACTTCATCGCCGTCTGGTGCAAGGCGCGAGGGAAGAGGACGTTGATGGCATCCTCGGTCTCCTTGCCCGCCTGATCGAGCAACTGAGCGGCGGCCCTCGGCTTGCTGTTGGCCACGGTCTTCGCAGCTGTCGCCGCTTCGGTCGCCTCACGGACATTGTCCAGCGCATTGATCACGCGCAGGAACGCTGCAATCGCCTCCACCTGGGTCGCCTGGAGGTTGATCGGCGCGAGCGGCCCCGAGGGAGACTGTTTGAACGCATCGCTGTTGTAGAAGGCAATCGCGCCCTCGATGGTGTCGATGGAGCTGTCATGGAAGAAGGGTCCTGAATCGGCCGCTTCCACGAGCACAGGCGTGTTGAAGGTCCCGTTGCCCGATCCGGTTTGATCCGGACCCTCGTTGGGTGCCTGGCCGAAGCCGCCGTCGCGCGGAAGGATGTTTGAGGTAATGCCCGGGGTCAGGTCGATGTTGAGAGCCTTGAGAATCACCTCGGCGGGTCGATCGAGCTGGTTCTCCACGCCGGTGTTGAAGTTGCGATTTCGCCCGGGGCTGAATGAGGCGTTCGCCCCGGCGTTGAGGTGACAGACGTTGCAGCTCCCGCCGGCCGGGGCCGCGGTGAGGAAGAGTTGCTGCCCACGGGCGGCTCGGGCGTCCTTCAACGGCAGAGGAAGCGCCAGCTCTGCCTGGCGCCCCAGCGAGAGCTGGAAGGCTTCCATGGCGTCGAGCTCGGGGTCGGTCGGTAGCCGGAAATCCACTCCCGCGATGCGGTTGAGCGTCTTGGGGAAGTGCTGGTTCACGGCGCCGGTGGCGAAGTCCCGGAGCGTCCCCCCGTTGGGGGCGCCATCGCCGCTCCATCCGGTCCGCTGGTTCGGCGGCTGCGTGGTTCCGTCATTGGCCGGCGTCAACGAAGTGCGAAGGGCCAGGGTGTGGGGCGTGCCCCGCATGGTGAATCTGTTCACCAGGTCGGTCGTCCCATCGACGTTCTCAAGGATCAGGCCGGCTCCCCGCATGAGGACCGGCACTTCGAACTTCTCACCGCCTTCGCTGAAGGCCAGCGTTGGCGTGAACTCGGCGACGAAAAGAGCGTCGTCGTCAGGCAGGGTGGCGATGAAGTTGACGTCGATGGTGAAGTTGTTCTCCTTCCGGTGGCAGGTTGCGCAGGTGCGGCCGTTCCCCTTAAACTTTTCGTTGAGAAAGAGATCGGCGCCCTTGGCCACCAGGTTGTTGAAGACGACGTCCTCGTTGACGAAGATGCCGGTGTCATCAGCCTCCGCGGCAGGTGCGCCGAGCATCGATGCCCATCGCCGCTCCACGACGATGCCCGGCTGGGAAGCGAAGTCGCTTGCCATCAGGAGCTTCGGGCTTCGCAGAGCGGTGTACAGTCGCTGGAAGAGTGAGGGTGCGCCGAACAGCAGTCCGGTAGCGCCGGGATCGCTCCCCGACGGGGCGACGACGACGAGATCGACGTGGAACTCCGTGAAGGCGGTCGCGCCCAGGTTGGCGTCGAGCCGGGCCGTGTCTTTGTCGGGGACGAGCCGGCCCACTCTGATCGTGGCATCCGATGAATCGGGCTTGAGGCTGGCGGGCATCCCCGGGCGGTTGTCGACGAGCCATACGTCCCACTCACCCTGGGGCAGCCCGGACACGCTGACTGACACCGCGCCATCGATCAGGTTGAGCGTCGCCATGCCGCTGGCCTGAGTGTACGTCGTCGAGAGGGCCTTCCAGTAGCCGAGCGCGATCGCGACCTTGCGATCGCCGCCGTAGGTGTTGTGCTGGGCGACCCACTCGCCGTAGGCCGACTTGACCTTGTCCGCGCCGCGAGCGGCGAACGCTGCGGCCTCGGGCGAGCCGGAGTCCTGGGTGGTCAAGGGCCCGACGAGGACAGTCACGGCGAGGGATACGCCAGCGAGGGTTACGGCGAACGCTCCGACGAGGACGGCCCGCTTCGCTCTCAGGACACGGATCGGCATATGGGCTCCTTCTTCGGGTCCGAGCTCCTGGCGCCATCGCCGACCGAGACCGGTCCCGCAGCGCGAGACACTAGCGATCTAGGGGAAACTGTTCAATGTGACATCTCCGACACATTTTTCGTGGCCGGTGGCCGTCCGCGCTGACCGTCGGGCAATCCGGAGATGCCGAGCTCGCGGATCAGCCGGAGGAGTGAAGTGCGCTCGATCTTGAGAGCCGCAGCGGCGCGGCTCCGGTTTCCATCGTTCGCGGCGAGTACGGCGCGAACCAGGGTCCGCTTGAACGCGCTCACCGCTTCATGCATCGGGAGTTCACGGGGAGTCATCCGGCGCTCTTTCCTCATCAGGAAATGGTTGCTGCTGCGTTGTACGTCTTACGGGGCAGGCGAACGTTATGCCAGATATCTTTCGATCGAGTTCACGTGGCCTTGCGATCCTCCGGAACTTCTTGACTGTCAAGAATCGAGCATGTGTCAGCCTGCGGTGTCAGGGGATGTCAGGTGTTAAATTGTTGACTCAGCCCGGAGCATCGAGTCAGAAGTCCTGGAACAAATTCATGCATCCCGGGGTTGAAGGCGTGAGCAGGGAGGATGCCGATGCACGCCGGTCGCCCAACCTTCCAGGTGGTCCTGACTGTAAAGGAACGTTACACGCTCATGCGGTGGGCTCGTCGCCGGAGAACCAGGCGGGCCCTGGCGCAGCGAGCACGGATCGTTCTGGCGTGTGCGGCGGGCAAGACGAATTGCTCCATCGGTATCACGGCCGGGGTCACCCGGCAGACGGTGGGACGCTGGCGCCGGCGATTCGTGCACGGGCGACTGCAAGGTCTCTTGGATGTGCCCCGACCGGGCGCTCCCCGGAAGATCACCGATGCCCAGGTGGAACGCGTCGTGCGATTGACCCGGGCGGCGGCCACGCGACGGCACATGCGGTGGAGTACCCGCGCGATGGCCAGGCGCTGCGGCCTGAGCCAGACGGCGGTATGCCGGATCTGGCGCGCCTGGAGGCGTCAGTAGATCGAAAAGTCGGTGGCCTTCTCGGTAATGAACTCCAGCAGGGCGGGCGTGCCTTCCTGCGTCTTCTCGACCGCGCGCTTGATGGCCGGTGCGATCTCGCCGGGCTCGGTGACGCGCTCGCCCCAGCCGCCCAGGGCGCGGGCGAAGTCCGCATAGTTCCCACTGATATCAGTCGACCGATACTTCTCGGTCGCCACCTTCATCACCTTGAGCTCGATGGCCATCGAGAAGTTGTTGAGAAGCACCGAGAGAATGGGGATGCGCTCCCGGGCCGCCGTCTCGAAATCCATGCCGGTGAAGCCGATGGCGGCGTCGCCCCACACGTTGACGCAGAGCTTGTCAGGGTGGGCCAGCTTGGCGCCCATCGCGTAACCGAGTCCGGTGCCCAGCTGCGTGGTCTTGCCCCAGCCGATGTAGGTCAGCGGCGCCACGGACTCCCAGAAGGGCGAGATCTGGTCGCGAGGGCTGCCCGCATCGTGGGTGATGATCGTGTTGGCGACGTCGACGTTGTTCATGAGGTCCCACAGGACCCGGTAGGGGGAGAGCGGCGTGGCCCTGGACGTGAGCCGGGGCATCCACTGGGCGAGCCACTCGCTCTTGACCTTCTTGATCTCCGCGGCCACTGTGGCGGCGCGGCCGCGGGGACGGCCGCCCAGGCGATCCCGGACCTCGGCGATGAGCGCCTCGAGGGTGAGGCCAGCGTCGCCGACGAGCGCAAGGGCCGCCGGTACGTCCTTGTTGATGTCGGTGGGGTCGAGCGTGGCGTGAACGATGCGCTTGCCCTTGGGCATGGCCACGCCGTAGTTCGTGGTCGAGAAGCTACAGCCGATGCCGAAGATGAGGTCAGCCTGGTGCAGGAAGTGGTGGAGCTGTTTGGAGATCGAACGGCCCCCGGAGCCTAGCGACAGGGGGTGATTCTCGGGGAACGCGCTCTTGCCCTGCAGGCTGGTCGTCACCGGGGCTTCCAGCAGCTCGGCCAGCTCCCGCAGCGGCTTCCAGGCCTTCGCGTAATGCACACCCTGACCCGCATAGATGACCGGCCGCTCGGCGGCCACCAGCGCCGCGGCGACCTCGGCAACGGCGCGGGGCTCCGGAGCCACGCGTAGGCGGGGCGCCGGGGTGTAGGTCCAGCCGTCGGGCACCTCCGATTGCAAGATATCGACGGGGAACTCGACCAGCACCGGCCGTGGCCGGCCGTTCTTCACCTGGGTAAAAGCCCGGCGCATGGCGTCGGGCACGTTTTCGGGCAGCACAACCTGCTCGGCCCACTTGGTGACGTGCTGGTAGTTGAGGAAGGAGCTGAAGTTGGGTGGGATGTTGAGGATCCGCCGCGGGTAGCCGCCTGGCAGCACCACGATGGGGACCGAGTCGCCGTAGGCCTGGGCCACACCGCCGAACGAGTTCTCCGTTCCCGGACCGTGCTGATTCGCGAACACGCCGATGCGCTCGCCAGAGGTCACCCGGCTCATGGCGTCGCACATGTGCAGGCCGATCCGCTCCTGGCGCACGATGATCGTGCGGATGTCGGCCTCGGCGGCCGCCTCGATGATCTGGTTGACTGGATAGCCGATCAGGCACTGCACTCCCTCGCGCTTGAGGATCTCCGCCACGACCGCCGCTGCTTTCACCGGTCTCCTCCCTCCGTGCGTCCTGCGCCCGGATGATACGGCATTCCGTCCGACGCTTCAGCGAATCAGCCCGATCTCCCGCAAATAGCGGAGGGCACCCGGGTGGATGAGATCGAGGCGCGTCGCCGCGGCGACGGTGTTGGCCGCCGTCGTCTCCCGGGCCTGGGCCAGCCGCCCGCCCAGCGCGGCTTCGCCACGATTCAGGGCGCGGGCCAGCCGGTAGGCGGTGTCGTCGGCAAGCGCGGGTCGCGCCATGATCAGGGCCCACGAGCCCACCGACACGATGGGCGCGTCCTGCCCGGGATACGATCCGGCCGGGACCGTCAGGGTCTTGAGGAACGGATGCCTGGCCTGAATCCGCCGAATCTGCTCGGCGTCGGGGACGATGAAACGGGCCCCGGCGGGTCCGCTTGCCACGGCCACGAACCCGGGCCAGCCCGTTCCGCCTCCCCACAGGGCGGCGACCCGGCCATCCATCACCATCTTCGGCCCGTCGCCGGCCTGGTCGAGGAAGACGGCGTGGAAGTCCCGGTTCATGTCGAGCCCGAGCCCTTCCAGCACGTAGCGGGCGAGCACAACGAGCCCGGAGCCCTTGGCCCCGAAGGTCACCGGCCGACCCTTCAAGTCGTCGATGCTCCGGTATGTCGTATCTGCGCGGACCACGAACATGCCTGCCGTGGAATACATGGCGCTCAGGATGCACAGGTCGGCGGGGGGCCGGCCGACGCCGGCCAATGCCTCGTGAGCCACCTCGCCGGTGACCAGACCGAGGTCGATCTGTCCGGCCTCGAGCAGGGGCACGTTCTCCGTGCTGCCCTTGGTGTTGCGCGTCTGGACGGACAGGGAAGCGTCGGCTTCGTTGATCGTGTCGGCGAGGGCCTTCCCGTACACGGGAAAGCCGCCCCCGGGCGTCGCCGTGCCGAGGGTCACGGTGGTCTTCTCAGTCATGGTCGGTCTCCACCCCTGGCATCGAGTCCTCTGTATACTACCGGCAACCAGCCGTCGGGAGGAGGTCCCATGGCCCAGCCGAGCCTGTTGCGTTTCGCCGTCTTGCCCGTGTTCGAGCGGGGCAAGGGCATCCAGACCGTCGTCTTCTCGTGCAAGGAGATCGGCGCCCGCATCACCAGCGGCGTGACCCGCTTTCCGCCGGGAACGGGCATTCCGCTTCACACCCACAACTGCGACGAGCAGACGACCGTGCTCGAGGGCGATGCCGAGGTCGAGATCGACGGCAAGCGCGAGCGCCTGGGGCCCCGGGACACCGCGTTCATTCCCGAAGGCAGCCATCACCGCTTCGCCAACGTGGGGGCGGGGCCGATGGCTATCCTCTGGGTCTACAATCGCACCGATGTCACCCGGACCTTCTCGGAGACGGGTGAGACCGTTCCGCACCTGTCGCCGCAAGACGTCGCAACCCTCAAACCCCGCCCGACGGCCTGACGGCCCGGCGAGGAGGCGCTGATGGCACAGGGCTTCGCACTGTTCGCCGGCACAGCCCCCGATATCATTCGTAGCTGCGCCCGAGAGGCCGAAGGGCTCGGGTACACGTCCTTCTGGGTGAACCACCCCGGCAAGACCGACGGGCTCGCCGCCCTGGCCCTGGCGGCCCGGGAAACACAGCGGATCGCGCTCGGGATCGGGGTGATCCCGCTTCACACGCGTCCGCCCGACAGCATCGTCGAGGGGGTACGGGCCAACACGCTGCCCCTCGGCCGCCTGCTCCTCGGGGTGGGCAGCGCGAATCCGGGATCGCTGGCGCGGGTACGGTCGGGGATCGCCGCGTTGCGGGCCCAGCTACAGACACGGCTGGTCGTGGCGGCGCTGGGGCCGCAGATGTGCCGCCTGGCCGGAGAGGTTGCCGACGGCGTCCTCTTCAACTGGCTCACGCCCGAGCACGCGCGCCGCTCCGCCGAGTGGGTGCGTGAGGGCGCGGCCGTCGCCCGGCGCCAGCCGCCCACGCTCTTCGCCTACGTTCGGGTCGCGGTGGGCGCCGCCGGCAGCGACCGGCTGGCGGAAGAGGGCGCCCGCTACGCGACGATTCCCGCCTATGCGGCGCACTTCGTGCGAATGGGGGTGAAGCCGGTGGACACGGCCGTTGCCGTCCAGCGCCCGGAGGCTCTGGGGCCGGCCCTGGGGGCCTGGCGGGGCGTCGTCGACGAGGTCGTGGTCCGGGCCATCACCGCCAAGGACACGGTCGAGGAGAACCTGACGCTGCTCCGGGCCGCCAGAGGCTGACGATGCTGTACATGATCATCGAGAGCTTCAAGAATCAGGACGCCATCCCGGTGTATCGGCGCTTCCGTGATCGCGGGCGACTCACTCCGGACGGGCTGCGGTACGTCTCGAGCTGGGTGACGACGGACCTGGCCACGTGCTATCAGCTCATGGAATGTGAGGATCGGCACCTGCTCGAGCAATGGATGACTCGGTGGAGTGATCTGGTGGACTTCGAGGTGCTCCCGGTCATCACGTCATCGCAGGCCGTCGAACGCATCACACCGCGCCTGTAGCCGAGTCCCACGATCGACCACCAGTGAGGAGGAGCACGGTATGGCCGTGAATGCAGGTACCACGTATGCAGTGGACGTCCAGGACGTCGAATATCTCCGTCACGGAGACACTCCGCTGATGGCCCGGCTCTTCAAGCCGCGCGGCACCGGGCCGTTCCCGGTCATCGTCGAGCTGCACGGCGGAGCCTGGTGCCGGGGCGACCGCACCAGCGACGTCCTCATCAACGAGCCGCTGGCCAAGAGCGGTGTGGTAGTGGCGGCGGTGGATTTCCGCATGCCGCCCCAGGCACCCTACCCGGGGTCGGTGGCCGACGTCCATTACGCCATCCGCTGGGTCAAGGCGCGGGCTGCGGAGCTGGGCAGCCGTCCCGACATGGTGGGGGCTCTGGGAGTTTCCAGCGGCGGGCATCAGGCCATGCTGCTGGCGATGCGCCCGCGCGATCCACGCTATTCGGCGCTGCCCCTGGGCAGCGGCGGGGCGGCGGTCGATGGCAGCCTGCGGTGCGTGGTGCTGTGCTGGCCCGTCATCGACCCGCTGGCGCGTTACCGATACGCCAAGAAGCTGAAGGCCGGCGGTCCGCCATATCCGGACATCGTGGACTCGGTACTGCCCTGCCACGACCAGTACTGGCAGACCGAAGAGGCCATGGCCGAGGGCAATCCCGTGCTCGCGCTGGAACGCGGCGAGCGGGTCGAAATGCCCCCCGTGCTCTATCTGCAGGGGGCCAAGGATGTCGCGCATCCCCGTCCCGACCTCGACCGCTTCGTCGCGCAGTACCGCAAGGCGGGCGGGCAGGTAGAGCTCGAGGTGTTCGAGGGCGAAGGACAGGCGTTCATCAACAGGAATCCGGGGTCGCCCGCCGCGGCGCGGGCGATGGAACGGATCATCGAGTTCGTCCACAAGCAGATCCAATAAGCAGGTGCCGTTGACTGTGGTTGCGGCCGGCTGATAGTATCCCGGCCGCAACCCTCCCTCTCACCCAAGGAGACCACCATGCGTGAGACACTCGCGTTAATCGCGGCGATTCTAGTGTTCTCTCCGGTCGCCAGCGCCGCCCAGGATGCGCGGGCGACCCTCGCGGACGTAGCCAAGGCGATGGGCGCCACCACGATGAACTCGATCCAGTACACCGGCAGCGGTGTGAGCTTTTCCGTCGGGCAGAGCGCTACGGCCGGGATGGCCTGGCCGCGCTTCAACGTCAAGAGTTACGCCAGGTCGATCAACTACGAGACGGGCTCGCTTCGACAGGAGCAGGTGGTGTCCCGGGCGGATGCCCAGCCTCGGGGAGGCGGCCTGCCCACCACGGGCGAGGCGCGCCAGAACGTCCAGCTGAGCGGCGAGTACGCCTGGACGCTGATGGGAGACGCGCCGGCCCCGGCGCCCCGCTTCCTGGCCGACCTGCAGCTGCAACTCTGGACCAGCCCGCATGGCGTCATCAAGGCGGCGATGGCCAACAATGCCACGGTCCAGGGCCGGACGATCGCGTTCACCGTGCCCGGGAAGCTGCGGGTCAAAGCTACCATCGATCGCGCGAATCTCGTCGAGAAGGTCGAAGCCGTGTACGCCAACGCTGTGCTCGGCGACACGCCGTTCGAGGTCAGCTACGCGGACTATCGGGACTTCGGAGGCGTCAAGTTCCCGATGCGCATTCGTCAGTCCGCCGGTGGGTTTCCCTCGCTGGATCTGACGGTGGGCGAGGTGAGGCCGAACGCCCCCGTGGACATCGCGGTGCCGGATCCCGTTCGCCAGGCCGGCAATCCCTACGCGAAGGTGACGACCCAGCAGGCGGCCGAGGGCGTCTGGTACCTGACCGGCATGAGCCACCACAGCGTGGCGATCGAAATGAAGGACTACCTCATCGTGGTAGAAGCCCCCATGAATGATCAGCGCGCGCTTCCCGTGATCGCCGAGATCCGCAAGCTCGTGCCGAACAAGCCCATCCGTTACGTCATCGTCAGCCATCATCACTTCGATCACACCGGAGGGCTGAGGGCCTTTGCCGGCGAGGGCGTGACCGTGATCGCGCACGAGAGCGGCCGCGCCCTCCTGGAGCGCGCGCTGGCCGCGCCCGCCACCCTGAGCCCCGACCACCTGGCGAAGTCAGGCAAGAAGGGCGTCGTCGAGGGCGTGCGCGACAAGCGGGTGCTGACCGACGGCACGCGTACCGTCGAGATCCATCACATCGCCGGCAACCTGCACGCCGACGATCTGCTCATGGTGTATCTGCCCAAGGAGAGGCTCCTGATCCAGGCCGATGCCTACACGCCGCCGCCGCCGACCGCCCCTGCGATGGCGATGGTGAATCCGAACAGCGTCAACCTGGCCGACAACATCGCGAAGCTGAACCTGGCCGTGGATCGTCTGCTGCCGCTGCACGGGAGGATCGTGCCGCTGGCCGACCTGCACAAGGCGATCGGACGAAACTAGCGCATGGATCGGGCGAGTTCGATGAGCGGGTCGTCGTACCCCGCGTGAAACGGGAGAGGTTTGGAGGGGGCAGTCTCTGCCCCCTCCAAGCTGAAATCCGGTGAGACGCGGCCTTACGTAATCAGCCCGTAAAACCGTCCCGCGTTCTGGCAGGTGATCTTGTGGGTGACGTCCGGGGGCAGATGGCCGAACTGCTCCTCGATGTACTTCGAGGACTCCGGCCAGATGCCGTCGGGATGGGGATAGTCCGAGCCCCACATGAGCGTCTCCACGCCGATGTCGTCGATCAGCTTGGTGCCGATGCGATCGAACTGGAAGGTAGCCTTGCACTGCCGGCGCCAGTAGTCACTGGGTTTCATGGTCAGGCCCAGGTCGCGGAAGCGGTCCTCCCACTCGAAGTCCATCCGGTCCAGCGCGTAGGGCAGCCAGCCGATGCCGCTCTCGCCGAAGGCGATGCGGATCCGGGGATAGCGCTCGAGGACGGCAGCGCCAATGACGGCGGCGATGATGTTGATGAGGTTCATCTGGAAGGCGGACACGCCCGTGAAGAACGCCGCCCGGCGGGTGAGCCCCTTCTGCTGATCGAACTTTCCGGGGGGCACCGAGGGGAAAGTGTGGAAGTGCAGGGGCAGGCCCACGTCGTTCACGGCCTTCCAGAACGGCTCCCAGACGGGATGCCACATGGGCTCCATGTCCCAGGAGCAGGAGAGCTCCACCCCGCGGAGCCCGAGGCGAGCCACCCGGTGTAGCTCCCGGACGGCCCCGTCGATGTCGCCATAGGGCAGGCAGGCCAGGCCGATGTGACGGTCGGGGTAGGTACGGCAGAAGTCAGCGAGCCAGTCGTTGTAGATGCGGAACATCTCGGCGGCCGCTTCGTGGTCGTTGAGGCGGGTCGCCGCGCCCAGGATGCCGTAGATGACTTCGGCCTGCACCCCGTCGCGGTCCATGTCCCGGGCCCGCAGGACGGGATCGGTGGGACGCAGGATGCCCTTTTTCCCGTCCTCGTAAAGGCCTGTGGAGGCCATGACGTCGACCCGGTAGTTCTGCCCGGGCACGTGCTTTTGCCCGGACGGCCCTACGCCGCAGACCAGCCCGAACGAGGTGCCGTTCTTCGCCGTCCAGTAGGGACCGTCGGGCCCCTCGGCCACGAAGGGCATGCGGTCCTTCAGCGCGGCCGACGCATGCTTCTTGAAGATGTCCAGCGGCAGCATGGGCAGGTCGATGTGACAGTCCGCGGAGATCCGTGTGTAGTGCATGGCACGCTCCCTGGTGGCGCTCACCGGCCGGCCCGCTGCAGGGTGAGGCCGATGTTTTCCGGGCTGGGCTTGCGGACGCCCCGATCGATTTCGCGCACGACCTCGACGACGGCCGCCGATACCGGGGTGGGCACGCCCTTTTCACGGCCCTGGGCCACCACGTGGCCGTTCATGTAGTCGATCTCGGTCTGGCGCCCCTTGGTGACGTCCTGGGCCATCGAGGCCCGCCAGTTGCGCGGGCTGGTCGCGGTCGGCGTGAGCATGGTGTCTAGCGTTTCCCACCCCTCGCGCCGGTCGGCGGCCGCCCACTGCTCGGCCGCGGCCCCGTTGAACTTCGGCACCCGGTAGCCGTGGGCCAGGCCCACGCGCGCCGACTCGGCGCCGAGGTGGATGGTGATGGCCCGGCCAACCTCGCTGGAGGCGATCTCCATCGAGCCCAGCCCGGACATGGCCTGCACCGGATTGCCCTGGGCGTTGGCGCAGAGCTTGGACCACCGCTCGCCCCAGAGGTTGTCGGTGACCTGGGCGCCGTCGATCACGGCCAGCATCTCGGCCAGCTCGGTGGCGCGTGGGGTCACGCGACCATCGTGCTCGCCAACGCGGAACACGTCGTGGCCGCGCCCCTGGCCTTTCTCCATGCCCCGCTCCACCTGACCCGGCTTCCAGAGCGCCACGCCGATCTTCGACATGACGAGCCCCACCGAGCGCCCGGCGCCGGCCACGCTGGCCACGATCGGGTCGGGCCAGCAGTTCTGGGAGGAGACAACGAAGCCGCTCGGTCCCAGATGCCGCAGGGCCAGCTGGGTCGCCCAGGCCGTGTCGTAGACCTTCATGGCCACGAAGGCCATGTCGAAATCGCGCGGCAGCCGGGCCGCCTCGTGCAGATGCACCGCCTTGGGCCGGGCCTCGAAGGGATCGTGGGGCCCGGTCACCGAGATGCCGCGGTGCCTGATGGCCTCGACCTGCTCGGCCCAGGGGTCGATCAGGGTGACGTCGTGGCCGGCCCGTGTGAGGAACGCGCCGAGGTAGCTGCCGATGGCCCCGGCGCCGACGAACAGGATCTTTCTCGCCATATGGCCCTCCCGGTCTGGCGGACGGCCGGCATTATCGCGTACTCTGGCGCCCCGCGGGGAGAATCCTTGCGGTGGGGAGGTCTCGACATAAATGAAGATCTCGCGCATCCATTCGCAGTTGCTTCGCTTGCCCGCCGACGAGCCGCTGGCCGACGGGCCCCCGGTGCCGGGAGCGACACGGGACTTCGTCGCCCTCACCATCGAAACCGACCGGGGCCTCGACGGTATCGGTGTCACCTTCTTCGGCGGCGCCCTCACCGGGGCGCTCAAGACGGCCGTCGATGCGCTGGGGGCGCTGATCGTCGGGGAAGACCCGCTGCGGCACGAGGCCATCGTCGACCGGCTGCGCACGGCCGCGGGCATGTCCGGCCCCGGGGGAGTCTTCACGCTGGCCCTGGCCGCCATCGACATCGCGCTCTGGGACATCAAGGGCAAGGCCTACAACCAGCCCGTGGCCCGGCTCGTCGGCGGGCTGCGCGACCGCGTTCCCACCTATGCCAGCGGCGCCCTGATGCGCCACATGCCGCTGGAGCACGTCGCCCAGGCCGCGCCGCGCCTGGTCAAGCGGGGATTCCGGCAGATGAAGATGCAGCTCGCCCTGCCCGGCGACACCAGCCCGGAGCGCGAGCTGGAGCGCGCCCGGATCGTCCGCGAGAGCATCGGGTCCGGGATCGACCTCATGTGCGACATCAACCAGCGCTGGAGCGTGCACCAGGCTATCGACCTGGGCCGACGGCTGGAGGGCATCCATCTCTTCTGGCTGGAGGACGTCACCACCCACGACGACTACGCCGGGCTGGCCCGTGTCACCCAGGCGCTGACGACGCCGGTCGCCGGCGGCGAGTACGTGTACGGGATCACCCCGTTCCGGCACATGCTAGAGGCGCGCTCGGTAGACATCGTCATGATCGATGTCCTGCGTGTCGGCGGCATCACCCAGTGGCTCAAGGTGGCGGGCATGGCGGAAGCCTTCAATCTGCCGGTGGTGAGCCACCTCCTGCCCGAGATCCACGTGCACCTCATCGCCGGCGTGCGCAATGGCCTGACCGTCGAGTACATGCCGTGGGCGATGCGATTGTTCGAGGAGGGCCCGGCCCTCGACAAGGGCGAGCTGGTCGTGCCCGACCGGCCCGGGCTCGGGCTGAGGTTTGACCGCGGGGCGCTGGCCCGCTTCGCGGTCTCCGGGTAGCCGGCCTCCGCCTCGGGCGAGGCGAGGTCGTGGGGGCTTCGCTCCGAGACCGGCTGCGCGCGCTTTACCCGGGCGCCTCCGGCCGTCGGCTCAAGCAGTGGCTCGTCGCCGGCCGCATCCGCGTCAACGGGGTGGTGGTCCGCCGCGGTGACGTCGCGGTGGCCGCGAACGATCGCGTGGAGCTGGCCGGGCCGGTCGTCGCCTTCCCGTCAGCGCTCCGGCTCGTTCACGACGACGAGGACCTCATCGTCATCGACAAGCCCGCCGGGCTGCTCACGATCGCCACCGAGACAGAGCGGGCCCGCACCGCCTACCGCTACCTGCGCGATTGGGTACAGGCGCAGGGGCAGGGACGGATCTTCGTCGTCCACCGGCTCGACCGGGAGACGTCCGGACTCCTCGTCTTTGCCCGGACGCCGGCCGCGAAGCGGGCGCTGCAGGCGCAGTTTCAGGCCAGGACGGCCGAGCGAGTCTACGTAGCCCGGGTAGAGGGAGTCGTCCGCGAGGGGGCGGGCGAGCTGCGGTCGCGGCTCGTCGAGGACGGGGCCTTGCGCGTGCGCTCGGTGCGTGGGGGATCAAGGGGAGCCGAGGCGATCACTCGCTTTGGCGTCCTGGAACGCTACCGGGACGCGACGCTGCTCGAGGTGGCGCTGATCACCGGCCGCCGGGGACAGATCCGCGCCCAGCTCGCCGCGCGCGGTCACCCGGTGGTCGGCGACCACACGCACGGGAGCCGGGACGATCCGCTCGGGCGTCTGTGTCTGCACGCCACCCGACTCGGCTTCGTTCACCCGAAGGGGCGGCGCGTCGTCTTCGAGAGCCCGGCACCGGTCGGGTTTCGCCGGGCGTAAGATCGTCGCGCCCGGCGTGACATGAGCGAGCCCGTGAGAGAGGCCGCGATCCTCTGGCGCAGACTGGACCAGCCCGGCCACGAGTCCGCGCGTCTGGGCGTTCACCAATCGGGCTGGGCGCTGAGCGGCACCGCGGTGTTTGCTCACGAACAGCAGCCGTGCCGGCTGGACTATGAGGTCGTGTGCGACGCGGCGTGGCGCACCGTCTCGGGCAGGGTCGCCGGCTGGGTCGGCAATCGAACGGTCGAGATCGCCATCGCCGTCGATGCGGCCCGGCGCTGGTGGCTCAACGGCGACGAATGTCTCGAGGTGGCCGGCTCCGCGGATCTCGATCTCAACTTTAGCCCGTCCACGAACCTGCTGCCGATCCGTCGCTTGAGTCTCGCCATCGGGGCGCAGGCAGACGTGCGGGCAGCCTGGCTTCGCTTCCCCGGCTTCACCCTCGAGCCGCTGGCCCAGGTCTATCGCCGGATCGACGTCACGACGTACCGGTACGAGAGCGCGGGCGGGCGGTTCACCGCCGAACTACTGGTCAACACTGCCGGCTTCGTCACCCGCTACGCGAGCTTCTGGCAGGCCGAGGCGACAACCTGACGATTCAGGCAGAGGGGCCCGGTTTCAGGAGTCGGGCGGCAGCTTCCTCGGTCGGAGGCGGCGTGGCCGCGTCCTTGTAATCGACGAGCCGCTGGTAGATCTCCCGCGCCGCCGCGTGAAAACCCGACGGCAGGCCGACACGGGCGAACGACGCCGCGATCTCATCCATCTCGCCGACGAAGCGCCAGGCCTTGCGAAGGTTGTCGCTGAAGGCCCGTTCGGAGAGCGCGGGAACGTCCGGCTTGGAAATCTTCCACTCGCCCAGCAGCGCGGCGTCGACTCCTTCGGCGATGGCGAAGGCGCGGATGGCGGCCAGCAGCGCCTGGCTGCCCTTGTTCCATCCCGCGTACGCGACCTTCACCGCGGAGGCCGCGCCAGCGGGGGCGTCGAGGGGGACCGCGTCCAGCGGGCCGGCGGCGAACAGGGAGGCGATCTCGAGCGCGGCCGGCCCCGACAGGTAGAGCCGCGTCGTGCCGCGGCGGCGGGCGGGAGGGCCGATGATCCCCCCGTCCACGAACCGGGCTCCGGCCGCCTCGACGACGCGGCCGATCTGGCGCGTCGTCTCGGGCGCGACGGCGTTGGCGTCGACGTAGCGGCCGCGGAATCCCAGCGCGGCGACGGCGCGAGCAAGGTCGAGCGCACCGTGAGGGGGAACGACCGATAGGATCACCTGGCTGGTCCGCGTCAGCGCGGCCAGGGAGCCCACGTCCTCGAGCCCCACCTCGCGGGCCCGGGACTGCGTGGCCGGGCTTCGTCCCTCGGAGGCCCACACCACGCGCGCCCCTCCGGCCACGATCGTGGCGCCCACCGTTGTGCCCATCTCGCCCGGATGCAGCAGCCCCACCGTCACCCTGGGTCCCGTCATCGGTGCCCCCTGCCGCGCGGCTTGCTTGCGGGCAGCCGGCGTCGGCCTGGCCCCACTGTATACCACGCCCCGTTGCCGGCGAACCGTCCGGGGTGTCAGTACTCCTTGTAGTGCAGGAACTTGGCGTCGATGGTGAGAACCCCGCGCTCGCCCTTCTTCTCGAGCTTCACCACGCAGTCGATCGCTGACAGGATGCCGTCGCCGAAGAGCTCCTGGCAGCGCTCCCGGAGAGCGTCGCCATAGACCCCGACCAGCTCCAGGAGTCGGTACTTGAACGGATCGGTGGTGAGGGGGAACTCCGTACGCAGCGGCATCGCCGTCGTGGCCATTGCGGTTTCGGTGTCCACACCCACCGCCTCGGCCAGCTTCTTGGCCTCGTCGGCGTGGAGCCGATGCTGGCCGTGGAGCGCGGCGGCCAGGTAGGTGGGGTCCTTCGTGCCGATCTTCCGGGCCAGGTCTTCGTAGCTGATGCCGCGCGCCGTCCGCGCGGTGCGAATCGCCTGCAGGGCTGCCGTCTGGTCCATGATCTCCTCCTCAGGAGTCCCGGCTGCGCTCGACCAGGAACCGCATGATGTGGGTGCGCAGGCGCAGGTATTCGGGGTCGTCGATGAGCTCGGCCCGGACGCGGGGCCGCGCCAGCTTCACCGTGACGATCTCGGCCAGCCGCGCTTCCGGTCCGCTGGTCATGAGCGCGATGCGGTCCGAGAGCAGAATGGCCTCGTCCACGTCGTGGGTGACCATGAAGACGGTGTTGCGGCTGGCCGTCCACATCCGCACCAGCTCGTCCTGGATCACCGAGCGGGTCAAGGCGTCGATCTGGGCAAACGGCTCATCCAGTAGCAGCACCTTGGGTTGGGTCGAGAAGGCGCGCGCCAGCCCCACGCGCTGACGCATGCCCCCCGAGAGCGCGGCCGGCCGCTTGCGCTCGGCGCCGCTCAGACCCACCATGTCGATGTACCGCTGGACGTACTGGGCGACGTCTTTGCGGCCCCAGTCCGGCTGGGCGGCCCGGACGGCCAGCCGGATGTTCTCGAAGACGGTCATCCAGGGCATCAACGAGAAGTTCTGGAAGACGACCATGCGGTCCATGCCCGGGCGTGTCACCTCGCGCCCGTCGAGCACGACGCCCCCTGTAGACGGCGCCTCCAACCCGGCGATGATGTTGAGCAGGGTGCTCTTGCCGCACCCCGAGTGGCCGACCATCGTCACGAACTCGCCTTCGGCGATCGCGAAGGCCACCTCACGGAAGACGCACACGTGACCGCGGCCGTCGGGTGCTGGGAAGTGTTTGGTGACGTGATCGATCTCGAGGAGCGCCATCGCCGGCTACTCGCTGTAGGCCAGCCGCCGCGACAGGCGCCCCAAGCCGGCGTCGAGCAATACTCCGATGAACCCGATCGCCACGATGGCGAAGATGACGCTGGTCAGGGCCAGGTTGTTCCACTCGTTCCACACGAAGTATCCGATGCCGGTGCCACCGATGAGCATCTCCGCCGCCACGATGGCCACCCACGCGCTGCCGATCGAGATCCGAAGGCCGGCCACGATGGCGGGCGCCGCCGCTGGCAGGATGACCGTCACCAGGCGGCGCCACCATGAGAGCTGCAGGATCGCCGCCACGTTCAGATAGTCGCGTTTGATGCTGGCCACGCCGAAGGCGGTGTTGGCCAGCGTCGGCCACAGCGAAGACATGAAGATGACCAGCACCGCCGCCTGCCCGGAATCTTTGATGGTATAGAGGAACAGCGGCATCCAGGCCAGGGGCGAGATCGGCTTGAGGATCTGGATGTAGGGGTTGACCGCGCGATAGAGGATCGGCGACAGGCCGAGTGTCACGCCGAGCAGGATCGCGGCCAGCGACGCGGCGACATAGCCCATGGCCAGCCGGCCCAGGCTCGCCAGCAGCTGCAGCCCGATCCCCTTGTCGTTGGGGCCGTTGTCGTAGAAGGGGTTGGCGATCATCTCGACCGCGGTCCGGCCTACGGCCAGAGGGCCTGGTAGCCCCCTGGCCTTGCCGCTGGCCCCGGCGGGCTCGGCCACGAGCTGCCACACGGCGAGGAAGGCGACCAGGAACAGCATCGAGTAGAGAATGACGCGCCGGCGGTCGCGGCTCATCAGGCAGTCGCCTTTCGAATCGTGAAGGACTTGAGGTACTCCTCCGGCCGCTCGGGGTCGAACAGGCGCGTCTTGCCGAGGGCGAAGGCATGAGTGACGGAACTCTGGGCAGGGGCCTTGAGGCCCATCGCTCGCATGGCCTCTCGGGTGCCGGTGGCCGTGTAGACCTGCTCGGCAACCTTCTTGTAGTCGACGTCTCCCTTAACGTAGCCCCAGCGCTTCATCTGGGTGAGGATCCAGATCGCCATCGAGTGGTAGGGGAACGGATCGAAATCGATCCGGTCAGGAACGTTCCGGGTATGACCGAGCCCGTCGGGGAAGACGCCCGTGAGCACCTGCTCCACCACCTCGACGGGCTGGTTGAGGAAGTTCTTGGGCGCGATGGCCTTGGCGATCTCCTTGCGGTTGGCGGAGTTGTGGGCGTACTGCGTCGCGTCCAGGATGGCGCGCACCAGGGCCTGGAAGGTGTTCGGGGCCCGCTCGGCGAACTCGCGCGTCGCCGCGAACGCACAGCAGGGATGGCCGGGCCAGATGTCCTTGGACAGCATCCAGATGAATCCGATCTCCTCGTACACGGCGCGCTGGTTGAAAGGGTCGGGGGCCAGGTAGCCGTCCAGGTTGCCGGCGCGCAGATTGGCCACCATCTCGGGTGGCGGCACGACGCGGATCTGGACCTCCTTGTCGGGATCGACGCCGTCCTCGGCGAGCACGTAGCGCAGCAGGAAGTTGTGCATCGAGTAGTCGAAGGGGACGGCGAACTTGAACCCCTTCATCTCCCGCGCGCTCTTGACGCCCCTGTGCTTGTTGGCCAGCGTGATGGCCTGGCCGTTGATGTTTTCCACGGCGGGCATCACATAGGGGACCGCCTGCGAGCCCACGCCCATGGTGATGGCCAGAGGCATCGGAGTCAGCATATGGGTGGCGTCGGTCTCCCGGTTGATGGAGAGATCGCGGATCATCGCCCAGCCCGAGGCTTTCACGACCTGCACATGGAGACCTTGCTTTTTGTAGAAGCCCATCGGCTCGGCCATGATGATCGGCGTCGCGCAGGTGATGGGGATGAACCCGATCTTGAGCTCGCGCTTCTCGAGCGGGCCCCCCTTGTCCTGGGCGAGGGCCTTGGCTGCCGTCACCGGGAACACCGAGGCCAGCGCGGCCGCCGCGGTGGAGGCACCGACCAGGCGCAGGAACTCGCGCCGTCCGGGCGCGCCGCCGAGGATGGCGTACTCGA
Organism: Candidatus Methylomirabilota bacterium; assembly: GCA_035457825.1. GTDB lineage: Bacteria > Methylomirabilota > Methylomirabilia > Rokubacteriales > CSP1-6 > 40CM-4-69-5. Next base: position 4,413 of record DATIAY010000168.1, on the reverse strand, counting down.
TCGATCGCTCGACCGCGTGTTCGAGCGCCCGCTCACTTCCTGCTGTCAGTTCCGCCATCTGTGCCTCCCATGCAATGGAATACGCCGCCCCTGCGGGCGTGGACCGCATATTGCCGACTGTGAGCGGAGCAAGGCGCGTGCCGAGCCTGAACGTCGCCCCCGAGGGCCGTTGAACGCGAAGTTACGCGAGCAGGTGTTCGTGGCGAATGCCCGTCCGACGGGCATTCGCCAGGAGAGTGCCTAGATCAGAGGCAATGCGGGCTGGCCTGCCGGCCTCAGGCGATCTTGATGATGCCGGGCTCGACGGGCTTGAAGCGGTCCGCCACCTGGGGGTCGTGACCGGCGACGATCAGCCGCTGGGGCCCGGCCAGCGCGTTGATCGTGTCGAACGCAGCGAGCATCTCGGGCAGGCTCGTGATGATCTGCACGGGCTGGCCCGTCTCCACGTTGCGGTAGAAGTGCGAGGCGTCGGACGTGAGGACGACGGGGCCTCGTGCGGTCTCCACGGTGACGATCTGCAGCCCGGCGGTATGCCCGCCGACCCGGTGCAGGGTGATGCCCGGCAGCACCTGGCGGTCGCCGTGGACGATGCGGATGCGCCGGGCGTAGTTCAGCGTCACCAGTCGGGCCAGCGCATCGACGTTGGCGGATTGCCGGAAGGCGGTCGTGCTGCCGAAGGGTCCCGTCCAGAACGCGACTTCGTCCTGCTGGATCCAGAACTCCGCGTTGGGGAACAGGCTGTGGCCGGCCCAGTGGTCGTAGTGCAGGTGGGTGATGAGCGCGATGGGCACGTCGGCGGGCTTGACGCCGGCCCGTTCCACGACCGTGGCCGGGCTCACGTAGTTCCGGATGCCTCGCGCCCGCGCGTCGTCCTCCAGAAAGCCCGTGTCCACGAGGATCGGCCGGGGACCGCCCAGGATAAGCCACACGAAGTAGTCGAGCGTGACCGTTGCGTGCGAGGCCTCACGGTAGAAGAACTGGCAGGCCGGCGTGTCCCGCTCGGCGTATTTGAGCGCGTAGACCTCGTACATGACTCACCTCGTCGGTCCCGGACGCAGATTTGCCCCGCCCGGCACCCGGGACTGTGCCGGGCAGGGCGACAGCTGCTCAGGCCTTCAGGTGCTTCTTGAAGAACGCGACGCAGCGTTTCCAGGCATCGGCGGCCGCCTGGGCGTTGTACGACGGCCGATAGTCGGCGTGGAAAGCGTGGCCGACTCCGGGGTAGACGACGACCTCGACGTTCTTGTTGTGCTGTTTCAGCATCTCACCGAACTTCTTGGCGTCCTCCGGGGTGGGGTTCTTGTCAGTTTCCCCGTAGAGCCCCAGGAACGGCACCTTGATGTCCTTGACCAGGTCGAAGCCGGTCACCGGGTTTGGGCTGTCGGGGTAGGGCCGGGCCGGCGGGCCGTACCAGGCCACCGCGGCCTTGATGTCGGGATTGGTGGCGGCCACCTGGTAGACGGTGGAGCCGCCCCAGCACCAGCCGGTGACGCCGACCGCCTTGGCCTGCACGTTCGGCCGCGCCTTGGCCCAGGTGATGGCCGCCGCGCAATCGTCGAGGATCTGCTTGCGGGGGACGGCCAGGACGATCTTGAGGATGTCCTGGACGTTCGTCATGTGGATGACGCCGCCCTCCCGCTTGAAGAGCTCCGGCGCCACCGCGCAGAAGCCCTCCTTGGCAAAGCGGCGGGTGGCGTCCTTGATGTACTCGTGGACCCCCCAGATCTCGGAGAGCACCAGGACGATCGGGGCGGCCGGCCCCGCCGCCGGCTGCGCGTAGTAGGCGGGCATCTCGTAGGCCCCGATCTTGATTGTCGTGTCACCCGCCTGCAGCCCGGTCGCGTCGGTCTTGATGGCCTGGGCGAGCACGGGATCGGCGGCCAGGCAGTAGCCGGCGGCGGCCACGCTCCCGGCGCGCAGCATGTCGCGGCGGCTCAGTCCCTTAGTGATGGCATCTGGCATGGAATTCCTCCGTTTCGTGGCCCGCGTGCGGGCCGGGCGGGATTATAGGTGTGAGGTGCCCGAAGGTCTAGCGGCCCCTCCCGCGCTAAATCGTCGAGGGATCTTACAGGTTCCCGGCAAGATTCTATCCAGTCCGGCAGGGTTTGAGACGCCACGTATCTCGCTGCACATTGACACTCTAATGACCCGGACGTACGTTGACCTCGCGCATGAAGCTCCGCCGGGTCGTGGGGGTTGGCCTCGTCTTTCTCCTCGGGCTAGGAGCAGTCTGCGCCGTGTCGTTGCCTGCTGGCGTCTGGGCGATGGATGGCGAGATTGCCGAGGCGAGCCGCAAGCCTGGTGGCATCAATCCCGCCGACATCGACTGGCGCTGCAGCATCATGGCGGGGCGGATGGACCGGGCCTTCATTCCCTGTTTCCTGTTCGCCGAGCAGGAGAGCGGCCGAACCGCGGCCGTCCAGTTTCTCATCGACAACAACCTGATCGGCGACACCCTGCGAGTGGGACCAGGTCCCCTCCGCCAGTACACCGAAGAGGAAGCTCGCGCCCTCGGCCTGATTCCCTGAGGTCAGCGGGTCAGGCGCTTCAGCTCGGCCTGCGCGCTCGCGAAGTCACTGCTCGTCAACGGACACGTCGACGTCGCGCTCTTGAGCAGTCGTAGCGCGTCATCCCGCTCATCGCGAAGCACCGCGTACTGCCCCAGATAGAGGTAGGCCTCACAGAGCTGCTGCCGGTGCCGCTTCGAGTCACTATCCGCCGCTGACGCGAGGACCGCGGCGGGGGTGGCGTTGCCCAGGTACACGGCGTAGACGGGCACCGGCCAGCGAGCCAGGTTGAGGCGCTTGGCGTGGGCCGCCAGCTCGTTCCGGGCCTCCTGGGGCTCCTGGCCGCTGCGGACGCGCGCCAGGTAGAGCCAGAGCGGGTTGTAGGGATTACCCTGGGCCAGCTCCACCGCCTTGGCCAGGTCAGGCTGGGCGGCCGTGAAGTAGCCGAGATAGAACCGCGCACGCCCCCGGGAGAAGAAGTTGGCGGCGTCCTTGTCGTTGAGGCCGACAGCGGCGTCGAAGTCTCGAACGGCCTGCTCCCAGGCGCCCTGCTTCGTGTTGGCCAGACCTCGCTCGAAGTGCGCGTCAGCGCGGTGTGGGCTCAGGCGAATGGCCGCATCGAAGTCCTGGATCGCCCGCTCCCAGTCGCCTTTGCCGCTGTAGGCTAGCCCCCGATTCAGGACGTACAGCGCATTGCTCGAGTCCAGGCCGATCGCCATGTCGTAGTCGGAGATTGCCCGGTTCCAATCGTCCCGGTTGGCGTACACGTTGCCCCGGTTGTTGTACGCCCCGGCGTAGTTCCGGTCGAGTCGGATGGCGGTATCGTAGTCCTGGATGGACCGGTCGCCTTCGTTCTTGCTGTTGTAAGCGTTGCCCCGGTAGTAGAAGGCCACGGCGTTGCCGGGGTCGAGCCGGATAGCGGCGTCGTAGTCCTGGATCGCCCGGTCGGGCTGCCGCTTGAAGACATAGGCGAGCCCACGGTTGGTGAGGGCCATGCTGTCGTTGGGATCGAGCCGGAGGGCCATGTCGAAGTCCGCGATCGCCTTGTCGAGCTGGCCCTTCTTGCGTAGCGCGACGCCGCGGTTGTAGAAGGCATCCGCGAAGGTCGCGTTGAGCCGGATGGCGACGTCGTAGTCCTGGATGGCCCGGTCCCACTCCTCCTTGGCGCTGTAGGCGTTGCCGCGGTTGCTGAAGGCGGCCGCATCCTGGGCGTTGAGGCGGATCACCACGTCGTAGTCCTGGATGGCCCGATCGTGGTCGCCCGTGCGCCGGTAGGCCAGGCCCCGGTTGTAGTAAGCCTCGGCGAAGCTCGGATCCAGGCGCACGGCCTCCGTGTAGTCCTCGATCGCCCGGTCGTACTCTCCACGGTGGCTGTAGGCGCGGCCCCGATTGTTGAACGCGCTGGCGTCGCCGGGGTCGAGCCGGATGGCGGCGTCCAGGTCACGGATGGCCCGGTCGTGGTGCCCGGCGCGGAGATAGAGAGCCGCCCGACTGCGGTAAGCGAGGCTCAGGTCGTGCGGCGATAGACGCTGGTCCTCGATGGCTCGCGTGTAGTGTTCGAGAGCGGCCTCGGCGTCCCCCCGCGTGGCGGCTTCGTTGCCAGCCTTGAGGGATTCCACCCCGCGCGCGGCCGCGGCCACCGGCAGGCTCACCAGCAGAACAATCAGTAGAGCGATGTGAATCATAGTTCGTTGAATGAGACGCGTCAGAAAGTTTACTCGTTCGGCGTGGTCATGCATAGTGGTGGCGTGATACATCTTTCTGGTGAAAACGCACTATGAAGCGGATCGGCGCACCCGCCCTGATTGTGGCGCTGCTCGCCAGCCCCGCCGCCGGCCAGGTCGTGAAGACCTCGAATCAACATCTGAGAGCGATCACGCAGGACGGGCGCCTTGTGATCCTGCAG
>DATIAY010000167.1:0-3538 GCA_035457825.1 Candidatus Methylomirabilota bacterium | reverse complement strand
GGACCCCACCCCCGACCCGCGCCGTCAGCCGCGCACGCGCGCGATGATCTGCTTCGAGATCGCCGCGGCTTCGGCCCGCGGCCGCTGCCAGACATTGCGGCCGACCGCGACGCCGGCCCCGCCCGCCTGCATGACCCCGTCGACGACGGCGAGGAAATCCTCGGGGCGGTCGGTGAGCACGCCGCCGGAGAGGACCACCCTGGTCTGCTGCGCCGCCTGGCAGACCCAGCGGAACGAATCCACGCTGCCCGTCCACTTGACCTTCGCGATGTCGGCGCCCAGCTCGTAAGCGATACGCGCAGCGTAGGCGACGATGGCGGGGTCGGTATCGGAGGCGACGGCGCGGCCTCGCGGGTAGACCCAGGCCACGGTGGGCACGCCCAGGGACCGCGCTTCCCGGACGATCTCGGCGAACTCCGCCAGCATCCGGCTCTCATGCTCGGAGCCGGCGTAGATCGTGTAGCCGACGGCGACTGCCCGCAGTTCCTTGACGGCGTAGTCCACCGGGCAGAGCAGGGGGGAGTACGGCTCGCCCTTGGCCAGGCCGGCCTTGCCGTTGAGCTTGATCAGGCGCGGCACCTCGGGGCAGACCTCGCGGGCGTGCAGGGCCGTGCCCTGCTGGAAGACCACCGCCGTGTAGTCGTGGTCGCGGGCCAGCTCCAGCACGAAGCGGGGCGCCAGCGCGTCCGGGTTCCCGCGGAAGTCTTGCGGGCCGTGCTCGAGCCCCTGGTCGTAGGCCAGGAAGGCGAAGCGCCCCCGTCCGTCGCGATCGATCGTGTTCAGATGCACGGCTGCCCTCCTAGCGCTTGCCGACGGCGGGGCCGAAGCGAGCGAGAAACTCGGGTTCGCTCAGCCTTCCGGCCCGGGCCAGCGCGGCCAGCGTCTTCGGGTCTTCGAGATCTTCCGGCTTGAGCCGGATCATGTAGGCGTCGAGCGTCTGGTACATCTCGGACTCCACGTCGACGTAACGGACGCGGATCCGGCCGGTGCGCGGGTCGATCATGAGCCCGAAGGGAATGGGCACCAGCCGGCCGGCCTGGATGGTGACCATGGCGTTGCTGCCGCCCTCCAGCAGGAAGCGGGTGGCCCAGTAACCGAGGCTCCGGCAGTACTGGATGTCGTGGGCGCCGGGTGGCGCGCAGCGCAGCTCGTACCCGAGGTCTTTGTCCACGATCGTCACGTCGATACCGCGGGCCCGCAGGCTGGCCGCCACGCGCTCCTTGAGCATCCGGCCCAGCTCGAGCTCGGTCAGGCGCACGTTGCCGTACTGGTCGCGCTCGACGGGACCCAGCGTCGCGGGGTCGAGCTTCTCGGCCAGCCCTTCGCTCAGGATGGCCACGCCGTGCTCGCGCCCGTGCATCCGGCGCTTGATGATCGCCCCCTCCAGCACGTCGGCGACCCGGTCCAGGCTGATGCGCGGCTCGGGGAACTCCTCGGCGATCACGGTCAGCGTGGCGGCGGCGGCGCCCCCGATGCCGAGGGCGAGATGCCCGGCGTGCCGGCCCATCACGGTGACGAAGAACCACCGTTCGGTCGTCGCCGCGTCCTGCATCAGGTTGCGCACGAGCTCCTTGCCCAGGTTGCAGGCGGTGGTGAAGCCGAAGGTCACGATGTCGCTGGGCAGGGGCAGGTCGTTGTCGATCGTCTTGGGGACGTGGGCCACGGTGAGTCCCGGCATGGTCTTGGCCAGGCGGGAAGCGGCGTAGGCCGTGTCGTCGCCGCCGATCGTGATGAGGTGATCGACGCTCAGTCGCTTGAGCGTGTCCGCGACCTGTGCCACGCCTTCCGGGGTACGGGTCGGGTTGACCCGCGACGTTCTCAGGATCGAGCCGCCCTCGAAGTGGATGCGGGACAGATCATTGATGCCGAGCTCGACGACATGCTCGGTGTCACCCTGGGCCAGCCACCGGAAGCCGTCGTAGCAGCCGAGCACGCGGAGCCCGTGGTTGCGGGCCTCGATGGTCGCCGCGGCGATGACGGCGTTGATACCGGGAGCCGGTCCGCCGCCCACGAGAATGGCCAGGGTCTTGTCACTGCTCATGCGGGTCTCACGCCTTCACGATCTATCGTACGGGATGCGTCAACGCCGACGTGAGGAATACGTGAGGGTGGGCCGAGGTTGCCGGCCCCCGGGGATGGAGCCTATACTGTCACACAGCGTCGCAGGGTCGGCTCACGCACCCGGAAAGGAGTAGGGTGATGACCGCTCAGCCCGACGTCAACCGTGCCGTTCCCGTCCTCCCCGGCACCGACACCGTCCGGCTGTACCAGGAGGGCATCGTGGCCGGTGTCCTGGGCGCAGCCACCGTCGCCCTCTGGTTCTTCGTGATCGACGCCATCCAGGGCCGCCCCCTCTACACGCCCACTGTGCTGGGCACCGCGCTCTTCAGCCGTGGCGCCGGCCTGGCTTCGCTGGAGAACGCGCCCGTCTCCCTGGAGATGGTCCTGATGTTCACCTGGGTCCACGGCATGGCGTTCGCCGCCCTGGGGGGTATCGTGTCCCGCCTGCTAGGCCTGGTCGAGCGCAACCCCAGCGTCGGCTTCGGCATCCTCCTGTTGTTCGTGATCTTCGAGTTCGGCTTCACGGTGACAGCCATGCTCTTCGCCGCGCCTATTCTGAAGCTATTGACGTGGCCGGCGGTGCTGGTCGCCAATTTGCTAGCCGCTGCCGTGATGGCGGGCTACTTTCGTTTGCGTCACCCGCGCTTGCACGTCAGCCCCTGATTCGATCGGAGGACGGTCCGGCCGGCTCTTCGCCTTGACAACGGCCGCGTCGTGCCGAAAGCTGGCGCGCAATACGATCCGAGGAGGCGCGCGTGGCGGCCCGGCGATGGCTCCGCGTTGTTGGCTCGGTCCTGGCAATCGGGCTCCTCGGGGCCGCGCCCGGTTGGGCGCAGCGTGACCACTTCCAGCTCAAGCTCACCACCGGATACGACAAGGGGGACTTCGGCACTTCGGAAACGACCCACACCGTCTATGCCCCCGTCACGCTGCGCTACCTCGGCGAGCACTTCGACGTGGGGGTGACGGCGTCGTTCATCTACCTCGACGCACCCGCGAACGTGACGGTGGTGGATGGCCGGCCGACGATCACCGGACAGCCCGGCGGACGCGATCAGGTGGCCGGGATCGGTGACACCGTCATCAGAGCCCGCTACTTTCTCGTGGACGACCCTGGCCCTGGCTCCTGGTACGGGGGGCTGGCGCCCCTGGTCAAGGTCAAGCTGCCGACCGGCGACGAACACCGTGGCCTGGGAACCGGCGAGTACGACGTCGGCGTGGGCCTGGAGTTCGACAAGCAATTCGCCGATATCTACTTCGTCTTCGGAGACGTGAGCTACACGTTCATGGGAGACCCGCCGGATCAGAACTTCCGCGACCGCCCCGGAGCGAGTCTGGGCCTCGCCGTCCGGCTGGGGATTGTCACTGCCAGCGCCATGCTCGACTGGCGGCGAGCGCTTCTCAGCGGCAGCGATGATCCACTCGAGGTGCTCGTCGCCCTCGCGGTGAAGACGTCCCCCACGACGATCATCACCCC
>DATIAY010000166.1:0-14165 GCA_035457825.1 Candidatus Methylomirabilota bacterium | reverse complement strand
TACGCGCTGGCCTCCGGAGCCGTGAACATCGACCTCACCGTGACCGCGTCGCGCCGCGAGCTGCGGGCCCGGGTGACGGGCACGGCCGCCGCGCCGAAGATCGCCGTCGCCGCCGGGTCGCTGCTGCGTGAAGGCGAGAAGCGGCGGCTCGAGGAAGGCCTGAAGGACGTTCTGCGCCGGCTGCGCTGAGCCGGCCGTCAACGGCTGGCGGTGAAGCGCCCCCCGCCCAGCTTGCCGCCCTCGACGAGCTCCACGAAGAACCGGTCGAGCTCCAGAAAATCCCGTGACCAGCGCTCCCCGAAGCGTGCCGCCGTCGCCTGTCGCAGTGCCCGGTGCACCTGCAGCCGGTGGTGCAGCAGGGGTCGCCACTCATCGGTGATGTCCTCGGCGCTGATGCCGGTGAAGCCCACCCGGCCCAGGAGCGCCCGGTAGCCGTCCAGCGATTGCAGGGTTGTCGCCGCCATCCACTCGCGCAGGCGCGCGCGCTCGCGGTCGGCCAGACGCGGACGGGCGATCCAGTCCGTGAAGGCCAGGCGGCCCCCGGGACCGAGCACGCGCCGGCACTCACCGAGCACCACGGCCTTGTCTTCGATGTGGAGCAGCGCCTCCTGGCTCACGCAGGCGTCGAAGCGGCCGCCCGCGAAGGGCAGGGCGATGGCGTTGCCGCGCACGACCGCGACCAGCCCGCTCAGGCCCACCCGCGCAGTGAGTCGGGCGGCGCCGGCCGCCCGCCGGTGGTTCAGCTCGAGCGCCACCACCCGGCAGCCCCGGCGCTGGGCGAGGAACCGCGCGGGGCCGCCGAGGCCGGCGCACACGTCGAGCACGCGACTGCCGGCGGTGATGGCGGCCCGGCGGGCCAGGGCCTCCACTGCGGGCAGACCGCCGTAGTGATCCTGGTCGAAGTCGAACAGATCCTCGGCCCGCAGGCCCGACAGCGTGCCCCGGCGCAGCGAGGCGGCGGACAGGACGTGGTCCTCGTCGATGGGGTGGTGATCGTAGAAGTCGATGAGGCTCACAGTGGCGTGCCTTGAAGGCTCCCGGGAGCTATGATAAAAGCAAACCGCTTCCACACTCCGGCCAAGGGGCAGGTATGAGCAACGGGTTCAAGGAAGGGCTCGAAGACGTCGTCGTTTCCACCTCGGAGATCTGTTTCATCGACGGGCGCCAGGGGCGCTTGCTCTACCGCGGCTACGACGTCGACGACCTCGTCCAGCACTCGTCCTTCGAGGAGGTCGTCTACCTGCTCTGGCACGGCAGCCTGCCGAGCCGCAAGGAGCTGGACGCCCACGTCAAGACCCTGTCGTCCACCGCCACCCGCAAGCTGTCGCCCAAGCTGATCGCGATGCTGCGTCAGTTGCCCAGGAAGACGACGCCCATGGAGGTGGCGCGCACGGGGGTCTCCGCGCTCTCGGCCTTCGACCCCGACGCCGGCGACAACTCACGCGATGCGACCGTGCGCAAGGCCCTGCGGGTGACCGCCCAGCTGCCGACCCTCGTGGCCGCGTGGGAGCGGCTGCGAAATGGCAAGGCGCCGGTGGCGCCCAACCCGCGTCTCAACCTCGCCGGCAACTTCCTCTACATGCTGTCCGGTAAGAAGCCCACGGAGCTCGCCGCCAAGACCTTCGACGTCGCGCTGATCCTGCACGCCGACCACGAGTTCAACGCCTCGACCTTCGCGGCCCGGGTAACGGCAGCGACGCTCTCCGACCTGCACTCGGCCGTCGTCTCCGGCATCGGCGCCCTCAAGGGGCCACTGCACGGGGGTGCCAACGAGCAGGTGATGCGGATGGTGGAGGAGATCGGTACGCCCGCGCGGGCGGAGGCCTGGATTCGCAAGGCCCTGGCCGACAAGGCCCGGGTGATGGGCTTCGGCCACCGGGTCTACCGTGTCGAGGACCCGCGAGCCAAGCACCTGCGCCGGTTGGCCATCGAGCTGGGACGACAGACGGGCCGCACGCATTACGTCGAGATCCTCAATACCGTGGCCCGGGTGGTGGGTGAGGAGAAGAAGATCTACCCCAACGTCGACCTGTACTCCGGCGCTGCGTATGCCTGTATGGGGATCCCCACCGACCAGTTCACCCCGATCTTCGCCATGAGCCGGGTGGTCGGCTGGGCCGCGCACGTCCTGGAGCAGCACGCCCACAACCGGCTCATCCGGCCGCGCGCCGAGTACACGGGGCCGACGCGCCAGACGTACGTGTCGCCGGACCGCCGGTAGGTGGCGGGGCGGTAGTTCCCTCCAGACCTCCAACATCGAGTTGGAGGGGGCAAGAGGCTCGCCCCCTCCAAACCTCCCCATTTCACGTGAGGTGTGACACGGTCGGTGCGATAGGGCCGGCGCTCGAAACTGGCAAGTGAGAGATCCCTGGTAAATCCTCTGCGGATCGGGATTGTCGGGGCGCGGTTCGCGGCGACCCTGCACGCGACCAACTATCGTCCCCTGCTCGGGACCAAGGTGACCCTGGCCGCGGTCTGCGCCCGCACGCGCAGCGACACTGACACCTTCGCCAGGCGCCACGACATCCCGCGCGTCTTCTCCGACTACCGCGCGCTGGTGGACTCACCCGACGTGGACTGCGTGGACATCTGCGCGACCACCGCGGCCCATCACGAGATCGCGGTGGCCGCGGCGCAGGCCGGCAAGCACGTGATCGTCGAGAAGCCGCTCACCGGATACTTCGGGGACGGCAGCGAGGATCGCGCGAAGATGCTGGCCAGTGCCTTGCGCCATTGCGACGAGGTGCTGGAGGCGGTGGCCCGGGCCGGCGTTACGCTCTGCTACGCCGAGGACTTCGTGTATGCGCCACCCGTGGCCAAGCTGCGGCGGCTCGCCGACGCCAGCGGAGGCGGGATTCTGGAATTGCGGGCCGAGGAGGCCCACTCCGGCTCGCACGCCGCCTACGCCGGACGCTGGCGTACCTCGGGCGGTGGCTCGCTGCTCCGCATGGGCGCCCATCCGGTGGGCGCGGTGTTGCACCTCAAGCACCACGAGGGCCGGCGCCGCCAGGGCCGGCCGATCCGGGCCCGGTCGGTCCTGGCCGACGTCGCCCAGCTTACCCGACTGCCGGCGGTGGCCGACCGGCCCCGGGCCATGCGCACCGAGTGGGAGGACGTGGAGGACTGGGCGGTGACGGTCATCACCTTCGAGGACGGTACCAAGGCCACCGTCCACGCCAACGACATCACCCTGGGCGGCGTGCGTAACACGATGACGGCGTTCCTCACCAACGGCGTGGTCCAGGCCAACATCACGCCCAACACCGGCGTGGTCGCCTACGCCCCCGATGCCCGGGCGTGGGGCGACGAGTACCTGACGGAAAAAGTCGAGACCCGGGCGGGCTGGCAGTTCCCGAGCCCGGAGGAAGACTGGATGCGCGGCTATCCTCAGGAGCTGGAGGACTTCGTGGACGCCATTCGTGAAGGGCGTCCGCCGCTCAGTGACGCCGCCCTCGCCCGCGAGGTGGTGGAAGTCGTGTACGCGGGGTATCTCTCGGCGGCCACCGGCCGACGCGTGGACCTGGCCCGCTCGTGATCCCCTTCGTCAAGGGCCACGGCCTGGGCAACGACTACCTCGTCATCGACCAGCGCGACCTGCCCGGGCCGCTGAGCGAGCGGGCGATCACGAAGATCTGCGACCGCAATCGGGGCGTGGGCTCGGACGGCATCCTCTTGCTCGTGCCCTCGAGCCGCGCCGACTTCGGCCTGCGCATCTTCAACCCCGACGGGAGCGAAGCCGAGAAGTCCGGCAACGGGCTCAGGATCTTCGCCAAGTTCCTGTGGGACCACGGCCACGCCAAGCGCGAGGCCTTCACGGTGGACACCCGGGGCGGCGTGGTGGAGTGCCAGCTCCATCTCCGCCAGGGCCGGGTCAACTTCGTCACCGTGGAGATGGGCCGCGCCACCTTTCGCGCCGACGAGATCCCGATGCGCGCGGGCTCCGCAGCCGAGGCCGTGGGGGTGGAGCTGGAGCTGTCCGACGGCACCCGCCGGCGCGTGACGGCGGTCTCGGTGGGCAACCCCCACTGCGTGGTGTTCGTCGAGCACCTGGACGAGAACGCCTGCCGGCGGCTCGGCCCCCAGCTCGAGACCCATAGCGCGTTTCCCAACCGCACCAACGTCCAGTTCGCGCGGGTGACCGCGCGGGATGCGCTGGACATCCTCATCTGGGAGCGCGGAGCCGGTTACACGCTGGCCTCGGGCTCGTCCTCGTGCGGCGCGGCCGCCGCGGCCGTGCGCCAGGGCTTCTGCGACCACGGCCGCGTGACCGTGCGCATGCCGGGTGGCGAGCTGGCCGTGCACGTGCGGCCCGACTGGTCGTTGCGCCTGGAGGGCCCGGTGGAGGAGACCTGCACGGGCGCGCTGAGCCGGGAGTTCGTCGAGGCTCACGTCCTGGGCCCATGAACCGCGTCTGCGTCTTTGCGGGCTCGTCACCCGGCGGCCGGCCCGCGTACGCGGCCGCCGCGCGGGCCCTGGCGGTGGAGCTGGTGCGCCGCCGCCTGGGGCTCGTCTACGGCGGAGGATCGGTCGGCCTGATGGGGGTGCTCGCCGATGCCGCGCTGAGCGAGGGCGGCGAGGTGATCGGGGTCATCCCGCAGGGCCTGGCCAGCCGCGAGCTGGCCCATCCGAACCTCACCGAGCTCCGCGTCGTCTCCAGCATGCACGAGCGCAAGGCGCTCATGGCCGCGCTGGTCGACGGGTTCATCGCCCTGCCCGGCGGGCTGGGGACCTTCGAAGAGACGCTGGAGGTCCTGACGTGGTCCCAGCTCGGCATTCACCGCAAGCCGGTGGGCGCGCTGAACGTCGCGGGGTACTTCGAGGGGTTGCGCCGGATGCTGGCCCACGCCGTCGCCGAAGGGTTCGTGCGGCGGGAATACCTGGCGCTGCTGCTCTTCGACGAGCGGCCGTCCTCGCTGCTCGATGCCCTCGCCGCGTGGCAACCCCCGGCGATCACCCGCGCCTGGGTCGAGATCTAGCCGACCCTGGTGCTCCGGAAGTCGAGATAGCGCCGCCGGCGGGCTTGGCCTATCTTGGGGGTCGCGATGACTCAACCTGCCGCATCTCTCGCGGGCACGGTCGACGTGCTAGAGACCCATCGCGTCGACGTCCCGACGCTCGCGCGCTACCTCGAGCGTCACGTCGAGGGCTTCCGTGGCCCGCTGACGGTACGTCAGTTCGTGGGCGGCCAGTCGAATCCCACCTACTACCTGCACGCGGGCAGCGGCGAGTACGTCCTGCGCCGCAAGCCGCCGGGCAAGCTCCTGCCTTCCGCGCACGCCGTCGAGCGTGAGTACCGGGTCATGACGGCGCTGGCCGGGAGCGGCGTTCCCGTCCCCCGCACCTACATGCTGTGCGAAGACACCGACGTCGCCGGCACGGCGTTCTACGTGATGGCGTACGTGCCGGGCCGCGTCTTCAAGGATCCCCGGCTGCCCGAGGTGGGGCCGGCCGAGCGGGCCGGGATCTACGACGCCCTGGTCGACGTGCTGGCCCGGCTGCACACCGTGGACTGGCGGGCAGCCGGGCTGGAAGACTTCGGCAGGCCGGGCAACTACTTCGCGCGACAGCTCCATCGCTGGACGTCCCAGTACCGGGCGTCGGAGACCGAGAGCATCCCGGCCATGGAGCAGCTCATCGTGTGGCTCCCCGCCCACATCCCGCCGGGCGACGAGACGGCCCTCGTCCACGGCGATTTCCGGCTGGGCAACATGCTGATTCATCCCCGCGAGCCGCGTATCGCCGCCGTGCTGGACTGGGAGCTGTCGACCCTCGGCCATCCGCTGGCCGACCTCGGCTACAACTGTTTGCCCTTCCGGCTTCGCCACGAGCAGTTCGAGGGCTTCGCCGGCCAGGAGCGGCCGGCCGGCATTCCCTCCGAGCAGGCCTATCTCGAATCGTATTGCCGGCGCACCGGACGCTCGGACCTCCCTCAGTGGGACTTCTACATCGCCTTCGCGATGTTCCGGCTGGCCGCCATCGCGCAGGGGATCATGGGGCGGGTGCTGGCCGGCACCGCCAACGACCCCAACGCGCGTGATCGTGGCCGCCGCGCCCGCCCGCTCGCCGAAGCGGCGTGGGCGCTGGTGCAGCGCGCGTTCGGCGCTGGCTGAGGCACGCCAAGGCGTAAGTACGCCAAGGCGTAAGGAGGTAACCATGGAACGACTGGCACGCTCGATCATCCTGTTCCCCGGGGTCCTGACCCCGCCACCAGCCTGGGCCCAGGAGCGACCGTGGGACGGGTGGGGGATGCATCCGATGTGGGGCGCGTAGGGCAAGCCGTGGCCCACGAACTGCCGGCGCCGGCGGTGCCGAAGGACAAGCCCTCGACGCCACTCGACGACCGTATCTACACCTGCCCGATGCACCCCGAGGTGCGCCAGAACGGGCCCGGCACCTGTCCGAAGTGCGGTATGGCGCTCGAGCCGGAGGCGCCGGCCGTCGAAGAAGGCCCCAACGCCGAGCTGATCGACATGACGCGCCGGTTCTGGATCAGCCTGCTCCTCACCCTGCCGGTGGTCGGTCTGGCGATGGGCGAGATGTTCGCTCCGGCACTCGGCGGGTGGCTCAGCCCGGCGGGGCGGCTGTGGACCCAGATGATCCTGGCCGCGCCCGTGGTGCTCTGGGGGGGCTGGCCGTTCTTCGCGCGCGGCTGGCAGTCGATCGTCAGCCGCAGCCTGAACATGTTCACCTTGATCGCCCTGGGCACGGCGGCGGCGTTCGGCTTCAGCGCGCTGGCCGTGCTCGTTCCCGACGCGCTGCCCCACGGTGTTCGGCACGAAGGCCTCCCGCCCGTCTACTTCGAAGCCGCGGCCGTGATCGTCACGCTCGTGCTGCTGGGCCAGGTGCTCGAGCTGCGCGCCCGCAGCGCCACCTCGGGGGCCATCCGGGCGCTGCTCGGGCTGGCGCCCAAGACCGCGCGCCGGCTGCGCGGCGAGGGCACTGAAGAGGAGATCCCGCTGGCCCACGTGCACGTAGGGGACCGCCTGCGTGTCCGGCCGGGCGAGCGCGTGCCCGTCGACGGCGTGGTGCTCGAGGGCAGGAGCGCGGTGGACGAATCGATGGTCACTGGCGAGCCCATCCCGGTGGAAAAGACGCCGGGCAGCCGCGTCACCGGGGGGACCGTGAACGGAACGGGGGGGTTCGTCATGGGCGCCGACCGGATTGGCGCCGACACGCTCCTGGCTCAGATCGTCCGCATGGTGGCCGAGGCCCAACGGAGCCGTGCGCCGATCCAGCGCCTGGCCGACGTTGTATCTTCCTGGTTCGTGCCGGCGGTCGTGCTGATCGCCGCGGTGACGTCGTTCGTCTGGGGCGTTTCCGGCCCCGAGCCGCGCGCGGCCTACGCGCTCGTTAACGCCGTCGCGGTGCTCATCATCGCCTGCCCGTGCGCGCTCGGACTGGCCACGCCGATGTCGATCATGGTCGGGACTGGCCGCGGCGCGCAGGCCGGCGTGCTGATCAAGAATGCCGAAGCGCTGGAGACAATGGAGAAGGTGGACACGGTCGTCGTCGACAAGACCGGCACGCTCACCGAGGGCAAGCCACGGCTCGTCACCGTGGCGGCCGCGCGCGGATTCGCCGAGGCTGAAGTGCTCGGCCTCGCTGCCGGCCTCGAGCAGGGCAGCGAACACCCGCTGGCTGCCGCCGTGCTGGCGGGAGCCGCTGAGCGGGGCGTGACGCCGGCACGTGTGGACAACTTCGAATCCGTCACCGGGCAGGGCGTCACCGGCGGCGCCGGCGGTCGCCGCGTCGCGTTCGGCAATGCCCGGCTGATGAGCGCCCGTGGCGTCGACTCTGGGCCGCTCGCGGCTCGGGCGGGGGAGTTGCGCGGCGAGGGCCAGACGGTGATGTTCCTGGCCGTCGGCCAGGCGCTTGCCGGAATGATTGGGGTGGCGGATCCCATCAAAGCCTCGACGCCGGAGGCCATCGGCCTGCTGCACGCCGAGGGCCTGCGAGTGCTGATGCTGACGGGCGACAACCGGACGACCGCGGATGCCGTCGCGCGTCGGCTCAGGCTCGATGACGTGATCGCCGACGTGCAGCCGGGGGAAAAGGTCGAGGTCGTCAAGCGTTTGCAGGCCGAGGGCCGCATCGTCGCCATGGCCGGGGATGGCATCAACGACGCTCCCGCGCTGGCGCAGGCGCACGTGGGCATCGCGATGGGCACGGGAACTGACGTTGCCATGGAGAGCGCCGGCGTGACGCTCGTGAAGGGGGATTTACGCGGCATCGTGCGGGCATGCCGACTCTCCCGAGCGACCATGCGTAACATCCGGCAGAATCTCTGGTGGGCGTTCATCTACAACGCCCTCGGTGTACCGATCGCGGCCGGCGTGCTCTACCCCGTTGTCGGGCTGCTGCTCTCGCCCATTATCGCCAGCGCGGCCATGAGCCTCAGCTCGGTATCCGTGGTCGCCAACGCGCTTCGACTACGACGGGTTGCGCTGTGAGGTCGGCGGAGGGGGGCGACACCCGGGCGACGCAGGCGTCTTGACAACCTCCCGGCGTTTGGCGAGAGTCCGGGCCCGCCGGGAGGTCGTCGAGACCTGAACGGCGCTACTTCTTGGCGGCCAGCCCCAGCCGCTGCTCCAGCAGCGCCTTGATCTCCTGCGCGGCCGCCCGCCACAGCGGGCCGCCGGGGAGTTCGTACTCGGCCTGGACCTGCTTGCGGTACTCGCCCATCGCGGCTTCCTGCTTGTCGGGAGCGGCCGCTTCGACGGTCCGGGAGCGGATCCCGGCGACCTTGTTCGTGGCCGCGTGCGCCCGCTCGATCCAGCGGCCGACCTCGTTCCAGTCCTTGTCGAAGAAGACCACGACCGGGATGGACTGGTAGCCGTTGTTCAGGAAGGTGTCGCGCAGGTCGGTTTCCTTGTCCCGCAAGAAGACCCGCAGGTCGCAGTTCTGCATGGCCTCGCAGACGTGGGCGATGAGCGGCGAATTGCGGTGGACGTCCCCGCACCAGTTCTCGGCCAGCATCATCGCGTACGGCACCTGGTTGATGCCGTTGAAGAACTTGCGCTCGTCCGGAGTCAGCTCGGAATTCTTGTAGTTCTGCTCGGTGCGGGCGCGGGTGTCGCCCATCTGGGCCATGTAGTCCTTCCAGGTCAAGCCTTTGGAGAAGCGCTGCGCATCGAGGGGAATCCTCAGCTGGGCCATGTCATGTCTCCTTGTGTGGGGTGAAATCGGGCACGGGCGCACCGGGCCAAGTGAGACGGACGGTACCGGGAACAGGGGGGCTTGTCAACGCCATCGGCGGCGGCGTAGAAGAGGCTCACCGTGGCTTCCCCGACGGCCGCCCGGCAGCTCGCCCGCTTCGTCGTGGGCCTCACGCTGGACGCGGTGCCGGCCTCCGTGGTGGACAAGGCCGCGCTGCTTGCTCTCGATACCCTGGGTAACGCCCTGGCGGCGTCGCAAGAGGACTTCGGCCGCGCGGTGCTCGGCGTCGCCGAAGCCCTGGGCGGACCGCCCCAGAGCGCTCTGCTCGGCCGCCGGGCGCGGGTGGCGTCGGCCAACGCCGTGCTGGCCAACGCCACGCTCGCCCACGGGCTCGACTTCGACGACACCCGCGAGGACGCCATCGTTCACACCGGCTGCGTTGCCGTGACCACCGCGCTGGCGGTGGCCGAGGCCGTGGCGGCGCGGGGACGGGCCGTGCTGGAGGCGCTGATCGCCGGCGTCGAGGTCATGTGTCGGGTCGGCCTGGCTGTTCCCGGGGCGCTGCATGCCCGCCACTTTCACCCCACTGGCATCGCCGGCAGCTTCGCTGCCGCCGGCGCGGCGGGCAAGCTCGGCGGGCTCACCGAGGACCAGCTCGTGCACGCCTTCGGGATGTGCGGGAGCCAGGCCAGCGGGATCATCGAGTACCTCGCGGACGGGTCGTGGACGAAGCGCCTGCACCCCGGCTGGGCCGCCCATGCCGGCGTCGTGGCCACACTCCTGGCCCGTTCCGGTTTCACCGGGCCCGAGACCGTGCTCGAGGGTGGGCACGGTCTCTACGCGGCCTTCGCCGGCACCCACGATCCCGGGCGGCTGCAGGCATTCCTGGACACTCTCGGCCACGTGTGGGAGCTCGAGCAGCTCACCCTCAAGCCCTATCCGTGCGGATCGATCGCCCAGCCGTACATGGACTGCGCGCTGCGCCTGCGCCAGCAGCATCACATCCGGGCCGACGAGGTCACCGCCGTCCGGTGCCGCACGGCCGCCGGGCCGCTGCCCCGCCTCTGGGAACCGCTGGCCGCCAAGCACGCGCCGCCCAACGGCTATGCCGCGAAGTTCAGCCTGCCCTATCTGATCGCCGTAATTCTAGTGACGGGCCGGGCCGGGCTGGCCGAATTCACGGACGGGGCGGTTCACGACCCCGACGTGCTGGCTGTGGCGCGGCGGGTCAGCTACGAGCTCGATCCCACGATCGACTATCCCCGTCAGTTTGTCGGCGACGTCGAGATCACGCTCGCCGGCGGCCGGGTTGTCCGGGAGCGCCGCGACCGGCCCCGCGGGGGACCAGACGATCCCCTCACGCGCGGGGACGTGGAGGCGAAGTTTCGCGGCAACGCCGCGCTGGCCCTGTCCCCCGAGCGGGCCGCACGGATCGTTCAGGCCGTGGACGGGCTGGCCGGCGACACGCCGCTAGCTCAGTTGCTGGCCCCGCTCACCCCGTAACTGTTGTAACGAGGACTCCGCCGTCGCCTCGAACCGAGGGTGGCCTGCCCCAGGCAGGTGTGGCTGCGCCTTCCCTACAGCACTTTACGGAGCTCGAGGCGGCCGATCTGGCGGCGGTGGACCTCGTCGGGCCCGTCGGCGAAGCGCAGCGTCCGCGAGTGCGCCCACCAGAAGGCCAGCGGGAAGGCCTGGCTGACGCCGCCGCCCCCGTGCAGCTGCATGGCCCGGTCCACCACGCGCAGGGTCATGTTCGGCACTGCCACCTTGATCTCGGCGATGGCCTGGCGGGCCGCCTTGTTGCCGACGGTGTCCATGAGCCAGGCGGCGTGCAGCACGAGCAGCCGGGCCTGATCGATCTCGATGCGCGACTGGGCGATGCGCTCCAGGCTGATGTCGTTCTCGCTCAACCGTTTGCCGAAAGCCACCCGCTCGTGGGCCCGCTTGCACATGAGCTCCAGCGCCCGCTCGGCCACACCGATCTGCCGCATGCAGTGATGGATGCGCCCCGGCCCCAATCGGCCCTGAGCGATCTCGAAGCCGCGGCCCTCGCCCAGCAACATGTTGGCGGCGGGCACCCGGACGTCCTCAAAGAGGACCTCGCCATGGCCGTGGGGCGCGTCGTCGTAGCCGAAGACGGTGAGCATGCGGATCACCTTGATCCCCGGCGAGTGGCGAGGCACCAGGATCATCGACTGCTGTTTGTAGCGGTCGGGGTTCCGGGGGTCGGTCTTGCCCATGAAGATGAGGACCTGGCAGCGCGGGTCCCCGATGCCCGAGGTCCACCACTTGTGACCGTTGATGACGTAATGATCGCCGTCCCGGACGATCGACGACTCGATGTTGGTGGCGTCGGAGGAAGCCACCCTGGGCTCGGTCATGGCAAAGGCCGAGCGGATCTTCCCCTCCAGCAGCGGCTGCAGCCACTGGGCCTTTTGCTCGGCGGTTCCGTAGCGGACCAGGACTTCCATGTTGCCCGTGTCGGGGGCGGCACAGTTGAAGATTTCCGGCGCGATGGGCGAGCGTCCCATGATCTCGCAAAGCGGCGCGTATTCGACGTTGCCGAGCCCGGCGCCGTGCTCGCTCTCAGGCAGGAAGAGGTTCCACAGGCCGCGCTCGCGCGCCTTGGCCTTCAGCTCTTCCAGGATCGGCGGAACCTGCCAGCGGGAGGGACCGGAGTTGAGCTGGTCCACGAAGGTCTGCTCGTTCGGGTAGACGTACTTTCCGATGAAGTCCGTGAGCTGCTCCATGTACATCCGGGTGCGCGCCGAATATGCGAAGTCCATGCCGCTCTCCTGGGGCCGGCTCAGGCCGGCCGGGTCGACTGGTGAGGCTCGAGCACGCGGGCCAGGCCGACCGCGGCGGCGCCGCCGGCGAGGGCGGCCACCACGGCCAGTGGGACGGCCACGGCGACATCCAGCACGGACGGCAGGGCGTGGCTCAGCGCGGGCAGCCGCGCGAACAGCCATCCCGAGACGGCCATGAGGCCCAGCGCCAGGGCCACGACCCCACCCACCCACCGTCGCCGGGCATCGATCAGCGCGAGCAGCGCGGCCGGCAGCACGGGCAGATAGCGAAGGGCCGTCGCCCGGCCCGCCGTAGTCGTCCCGTTCCGCCGCGCCATCTCGTGGGCCAGGGCGATGGGCGAGTCGGGATCGGCGGCGATGGCCTCGGCGATCGCGGGCGTGGGCTGGACGAGCGCGAAGCCCACGTTGCTCACCTCCAGGCCGATCCAGTGAAAGGCCAAAGCTCCCAGCGCGGCCAGCAGCGGGGCGCTGCGCAAGCCTGTGAGCCGGGCCGCCAGCACGAGCGTGAAGCTGAAGGCCAGCCCGCCGAGCATCGCCCAGGCGAAGAAGAAAACGCCGCCCCGCCGGAACGCCGTGTGGATGGCCGGATCCACCGTGATCTGGAAGGCGCCGAGCAGCAGGAGGCTGGCCACGAGCAGCGGGCCGAGCCGGCGACGGCGGCCTGGCGCCCACAGCTCGAGCGCGATGGCCAGGCAGCCGATCGTGTTGACCTGGGCGCCGACGATGCCGAGCAGATGCGGTGGGCTCCAGAGCGTGACATCGATGCCGAACAGCCGGTGCCACAGGTCGTCGACAGGCGCGGCCAGGATGGTGATGGCCATACCCCACCACGCGAGATGGAAGCCACGGGTGCCGGTGAGCCCCATCACCCGGATTGCGTCGGGCCCCTCCAGTCCTCGCTGGGCCCGCCACGTCTCCCAGGCGAGCACCCCGAACGCCAGCACGGCGGCCAGCGTCACGCCGGTATAGGTCATCAGGTGGGGCGCGATCCAGAACGAGTCGCGGCCGATCACCAGGTGCCAGCGGATATCCCACTGCACGCCCCAGCCGGCCAGCATCTTGGCCCCGAGCATGGACCAGAGGGCGATCACGCGCAGGGCCCGGACGTCGGCCGCCGCTAGAGTAGGGGCGAGAATCTCGGCCCGCGAGCTCATGCGTCCGCCATTCTACCCCGGCAGGCGGGGGGCGGCGGCGTGGCAGCCCGCGGGCCTGCCGGGTGGGCGTTCCGCTCGCGCTGCTCACCCTCCTGGGTGGGCTGGCTATTCCTCGGCTGAACGCCCCCGGTTTCAGCAGGGCTGTCGCAAATCCGCGGTTCGAGGGACAATAAAGAGTCATGCGTCCCTGGCCGGGGCTACCCGGACTGCTACTCGCGCTCGTGGCTGTCGCAGGTTGCACCGGCGAGTCCCCCGCCACCGCCTCGGCGCAGAAGGCGCCGCCGCCGCCCCGTGAAGTTCACGTCGTGCCGGCCGTCGAGGCCAGAATGCCGCGGACAGTGACGGTGACGGGCACCCTGGCCGCCGAGGACCAGATCGTGCTGTCCCTGAAGGTGCCCGGGCGACTGGCCGAGATCACCGTGGACCTCGGTAGTCGGGTGCGCAGAGGCCAGGTGATCGCCCGGCTCGATCCCACGGACTTCAAGCTGCGGCTCGATCAGTCCCAGGCGGGGCTGCAGCAGGCCCGCGTGCGGCTGGGGCTGACGCCCGACGGCACCAGCGACCGGGTGGAGGCGGAGCAGACTTCCATCGTCCGGCAGGCCAGGGCCGTGCTGGAGGAGGCGCGGCTCACGCGCGAGCGGTTCGCCAGGCTCTTCGAGAAAGAGCTCGTGGCCAAGTCCCAGCTCGACACCGCGGTGGCCAACGAGCAGGTGGCCGAGGGCCGCTACCAGGACGCGCTGGAGGAGGTGCGCAACCGCCAGGCCATCCTGGTTCAGCGCCGCACCGAGCTGGAGCTGGCGCGCCAGGCGCTGACGGATACCGAGCTGAGGGCCCCGGCCGACGGCGTGATCCGCGAGCGGCGGGCGTCGGTTGGTGAGTTCATGGCCGCCGGTGCCCCGCTCGCCACGCTGGTCAAAATCCATCCGCTGCGCTTGCAGCTAGCCATCCCCGAGCGGGCCGCGATCGACGTCCGGGTGGGTCAGGAGGTCCGGGTGGGCGTCGACGGCGACGCCGCCGTCCACACCGGACGTGTCGTGCGGCTGTCACC
>DATIAY010000165.1:0-9502 GCA_035457825.1 Candidatus Methylomirabilota bacterium | reverse complement strand
CCGGCCGGGCACGCCGTCTCGCACGCCCGGCACCCCAGGCAGAGCTCCATGTGACGGGCGAACGTGAGCGACGGCTCCAGACGGTTTTCCGAAGCGGCGCGCATCAGATAGAGGCGGCCCCGCGGCGTGTCCATCTCCTCGCCGAGCACGCGGTAGGTGGGACACTGGGGCAGGCAAATGCCACAGTGCACACAGGTCCGCAGGCGGTTGAGGTCGGGGGCGTCCGGTCCTGCGAACACGCCCGGGCCGGTCATCACAGACCCCCGACGAAACGGCCCGGGTTGAGCACACGACGAGGGTCGAACTCGTCCCGCAGCCGGCGCATCAGTTCGAAAGCCGCAGGCTCCACGGGCCCCCAGGGATCGAGCGCGGTCCGCAGCTCGCGCGGCCCCGCCTGCACGACGACGCTGCCGTCGAAACCGTGGACGGCATCCCGCAGATGTGTGACGAACGCGGCAGCGTCCTGCACGTCGGCGCCCGTGAGGACCACGCGAATCGAGCCGCGCGCGACACAGCCGGTGACCATGGGGGTGGCGCCGGATCGCAGATCGGCCTGGCCCGCCGTGATCGCTTCCAGCGTCTGAGCGATCACGCTCGGTAGCACGCCGATCTGCAGCACGACCTCGCCCGCGGCCGTGGTGAAGGCCCGATCGCAACGGTCCCAGAAGTCCTCTTCAAGCGCGGTGGCGCGCCCCCCGGCCCGCCGGGCCAGTTCCTCGAGTTGCCCTCCCTGCTCGCGGACTGCCCCCTCCACGCTGCCGATCGACACGGCGACGCCCACTGGCGCCGACGGCGCCGAGGAGGCCTGCAGGGCCGGCGCGTTCAGCAGCTCGAACCGCATTGGCTCCAGTGTGGAGTCCAGCACCAGCGCGATGAACGCCTGGGCTGCCGGCGCGGACGCCAGGGTGATCAGCCAGGTGCCCTCTCGATCGGGCATCGGGTGCAGCCGAAACGTCAGCTCCACCAGTACCCCGAGCGTACCCAGCGCGCCTACCATCAGCTTGGGAACGTCGTAGCCGCTGACGGACTTCACGACGTGGGCGCCACCCCACGTCGACACGCCGTCGGCCTGCACGAAGCGCACGCCGAGGAGCAGATCGCGAAACGTCCCGTAGCGGGCCCGCAAGGGCCCGTGCGCGTTGGTGGCCACGAGCCCGCCCAGGGTCCGTCCCGCCCAACCGGGAGGATCCATGGGCAGTTGCTGGCGGCGGGGATTGAGGCTTGCGGCCAGCGCGCCGGCCGTCAGGCCCGCCTCCACGCGCACCGTCAGGTCGTCTGGCTTGTACTCGAGAACGCGGGCCAGGTCGAGGGTGTCGAGCACCACGTCCAGCCGCTCCGGCGGCCCGCCGAGGTCCTGCGCCGCCCCGCTCCCGCGAGGCGCCACCGCCAGCCCTTCCTCGGCCGCCAGCGCCAGCACGGCCGCGACCTGCTCGCCGCTCGCCGGCCTCACCACCCATCGGGGCACCCGATCATCGAGGGCGGCAGCGCGCAGCGCCTCCGGCCGGTCGCTGATCCTCGGCGCGCCAACGACGTCGACGAGGGCGGCGCCGACGGACCGCGTGGACACGCTCATCTCAGATCCAGGCCCCGGCAGGCAGTGACGGACGCAAGGGACGAAAGCCCTCCCCGCACGCGGGATGGGAGGGAAGCAGCTTGTCCGGATTCATGATGCCGTGCGGATCGAAGACGCGGCGCAGCCGGTACATGAAGTTGAGGTCCGCCTCGGCGAACTGCAGGGGCAGGTTCTTGGCTTTGTCCACGCCGATGCCGTGCTCGCCGGTGATGCTCCCGCCCAGCGCAATGCAGGCCCGCAGCAGCTCCTCGTTGGCCAGGCTCGCGCGCTCCACCTCCTCGGGCTTGCGTTCGTCGTAGCAGATGAGCGGATGGAGGTTCCCGTCCCCGGCGTGGAAGACGTTGGCGATGAGCACGCCGTGACGGGCGGCGATCGCCTGCATCTCCTGCATGATGTCGGGGAGCTTCGAGCGCGGCACCACCGCGTCCTGGAGCAGATAGCTGGAGGTGACGCGCCCGACGGCGCCCGCGGCCTCTTTGCGACCCTTCCAGAGCAGGGTCCGCTCGGCCTCGTCCCGAGCCACCCGGACCTCCAGGGCGCCGCGCTCCCGGCACAGCCCGGCGCAGCGCTGGCCCTGCCGATCCACCTCGGCGCGCGGGCCATCGAGCTCGATCAGCAGCACGGCGGCGGCCTCGGCCGGATAGACCGGCGCCACCCCGGCGTTGATGGCCCGGATGATGACGGCGTCCAGCATCTCCAGGGCGGCCGGGATGATGCCGGCGGCGATGATGTCGGACACGGCATGCGAGGCATCGACGAGGGACGCGAACGAGGCCAGCACCGTCTTCACCGCCTCAGGCGCGTGCAGCAGCCGCACGATGACGGCGGTCACGAGCCCGAACGTCCCCTCGCTACCCACGGCGGCGCCGGTGAGGTCATAGCCGGGGCGGTCGGCCACCTTGCCGCCGAGCCGGACCAGCTCGCCGGCGCCCGTCACGATCTCGAGCCCCAGGACGTGGTTGGTGGTGATCCCGTACTTCAGACAGTGGGCGCCTCCGGCATTGGTGGCCACATTGCCGCCGATCGAGGACACCATCTGGCTCGAAGGATCGGGCGCGAAGAAGTACCCGCGCTCGGCCACGGCTTGTGTGAGCCACAGGTTGATGAGGCCCGGCTGCACGGTAGCGCAGCGGTTGGGCAGGTCGATCTCCAGAACGGCGTTCATCCGATTGAGCCCGACCATCACGCCGCCCCGCGGCGCCATCGCACCGCCGATCAGGCCGGTGCCGGCGCCGCGAGGCACGATGGGAACACCGTGCTCCCGGCACCGGCGCACCACTTCCACCACCTGCTCGGTCCGGTCGGGCAGCGCGACCACGTCGGGCATGCCCTTGTAATAGGTGTGCATGTCGCACTCGTAGACCAACCGCCCCTCAAGAGAGACAACGAGCCCCTCCGGTCCCAGGATGTCTCGCAGCCCCTCGACGAACGCGGCACTCAGCGACATGGCCCGGCTCACCAACGAGAGTGTAGCGCACGCAGATTCCGCACGGGTTCGCGCGCGGGCTCAGCCCGCACAATCCTTGGCAGGGGGAGGCAGGGAGGAGCACGCCGTGAGGCGCGCGATGACCGTCGGAAGGGGGACGGAGTCCCCCTCCGAGTCAAATCCTCCAGGTATCGCCCGACGTCAACAGCTTGGCGATGTCGCCGGGACCGCGCTCCGAGATCGCGCGCTGCTCTTGCTCGAGCAGGACTTCCTCGTAGCTCGGCCCTTCCACGGCCGCGAACACACCGACGGGAACGGGGAACTCGGGGACCCAGAGGTCGGCCAGGAGCTTGGCCGCGTTCACGTTCTTCTCGTCGTGGACCCATAGCGCCCGCGCCTCGACGTCTGCCGCGGCGACGACCCGAGGCGTGACGCCGTCCATGATGACAGCCTGGCGGCGGTCGGCCGGGCCGAAGAGCAGGGGCTTGCCGTGCTCGAGCCGCAGCTCGTGCTGCAGCTTGGACTCCTTCTCGTAGACCGCGTTCCAGGCGAGATCATTGTAGACGTTGCAATTCTGGAGGATCTCCAGGAACGCGGCGCCCCGGTGATGGGCCGCCCGCCTCAGCATCTCCTCCATGTGACGCACGTCGCGGTCGACCGTGCGCCCCACGAACGTCGCCCCGCAGCCCAGGGCGAACGCCAGCGGATTGACGGGCCGATCCGCCGAGCCCATGGGGGTTGACTTCGTCACCTTGCCGAGCTCGCTGGTCGGCGAGTACTGGCCCTTGGTCAGGCCGTAGATCCGGTTGTTGAACAGCAGAATGGTGAGGTTCACGTTGCGGCGGAGCACGTGGAGCATGTGATTGCCGCCGATGCTGAGACCGTCACCGTCGCCGGTCACCACGAAGACCTTGAGATCGGGTCGCGCCACCCGGAGCCCGGTGGCGATGGCCGGGGCCCGTCCGTGGATAGTGTGGAACCCGTAGGTATTCATGTAGTACGGAAACCGGCTGGAGCAGCCGATGCCCGAAATGAAGACGATGTTCTCCCGGGGGATCCCCAGGTCGGGCATCGTCTTCTGGACGGCGCTCAGAATGGCGTAGTCCCCGCACCCGGGGCACCACCGCACGTCCTGATCGGATTCGAAGTCCTTCTTGGTGTAGCGAGGGGCTTCGGCTGCCGCGCCGCCGGCACTCATGCTTGGCTCCCGAGCAGCTGCTTGATGGCCTCGTAGATCTCGTCGGAGGCCAGGGGCAGACCGCGCACACGGTTGAACCCCACCGCATCGACCAAGTACTCGGCGCGCAGCACGCGCACCAGCTGGCCGCTGTTGATCTCCGGTACCAGCACCTTGCGGTACTCGCGCAGAATATGACCGAGGTCCGGCGGCAGCGGATTGAGGTAACGCAGGTGGATGCAGGCCACCGAGCGCCCCTCGGTCTGGGCCCGCTCGACCGCCGCGGTGATCGACCCGTAGGTACCGCCCCAGCCCACGACGAGCAGATCACCCGTCGCCGGCCCGTTGATCGACGTCGGCGGAATCTCCTGGGCCACCCGCCGCACCTTCTCGGCCCGCGTACGGACCATGTGGTCGTGGTTCTCGGGGTCGTAGGAAATGTTACCGGTGACGTCCTGCTTCTCGATGCCGCCGATCCGGTGCTCGAGCCCCGACGTGCCCGGCTTCACCCAGGGACGGGCCAGCGTGGCAGCGTCGCGCAGGTAGGGGAAGAAGCCCTCCTTCTCGGTGCGGAATTGCACCTCGAGGGGTGGCAGGGTGCTCACGTCGGGGATCAGCCAGGGCTCGGAGCCGTTGGCCAGGAAACCGTCGCTGAGGACGATCACGGGAACCATGTACTTGGCGGCGATACGCACCGCTTCGTATGCGATGTAGAAGCAATCGCCGGGCGTGGCCGGGGCCAGGACCACCACGGGAGATTCGCTGTTGCGGCCGTACAGGGCCTGCATCAGGTCCGCCTGTTCGGTCTTGGTGGGCATACCGGTGGAGGGACCAGCCCGCTGGATGTTGAAGACCACCAGCGGCAGCTCCGCCGTGACGGCCAGTCCGATCCCCTCACCCTTGAGCGCGATGCCCGGCCCGCTGGAGCCGGTCACGCCGATGGCTCCGCCGAACGCGGCGCCAATGGCGGCTGTCACCGCCGCGATCTCGTCCTCGGCCTGGATGGTACGGATCCGGAAGCGCTTGTGCATCGCCAGCTCTTCCAGCACGCTGCTGGCCGGCGTGATCGGGTAGGCGCCATAGACGACAGGCAGCTTGGAGCGCTCGGCCGCCGCCAACAACCCCCAGGCCAGGGCCCGGTTGCCGGTCATGGCCCGGTAAAGGCCGGCCGGCAGATCGGCCGCCTCCACCGTGTAATGCTCGGCGAAGATCTCGGCCGTCTCTCCGAAGGCGTGGCCCGCCTTGAGCACGCGGGTGTTGGCCTCCAGGAACGCGGGGTTCTTGGCGAACTTCTTCGTGATCCATTCCAGGGTCGGCTCGAGGGGGCGCGTGTAGATCCACGACACCAGTCCCAAGGCGAAGAAGTTCTTGGTGCGATCCTTCTCTTTCGTATTGAGCGCCAGATCCTTGATGGCCTCGTGCGTCAGCGCCGTCATGTCGACGCGGTGCAGCCGGTAGCGCTCGGCCAGCGCGGCATCGTCCAGCGGATTGGCCGGATAGCCGGCCTTGTCCAGATTGCGCCTGTCGAAGGCGTTGGTGTTGACGATCAGCAAGCCCCCGGGCTTGAGATCACGCAGGTGCACCTTCAACGCGGCCGGGTTCATCGCCACAAGGCAGTCGAGCCGGTCCCCCGGCGTGTATACGCGCTGGCTGCCGAACTGGAGCTGAAAGCTCGAGACCCCGAACAGCGTTCCCGCCGGGGCCCGGATCTCGGCCGGGAAATTGGGCAGGGTTGCAATGTCGTTGCCGGCCCACGCCGATTCGGTCGTGAACTGTTCGCCGGTGAGCTGCATGCCGTCGCCGGAATCTCCCGCGAACCGCACCACGGCACGCTCCAGCTCTTGCAGCCGTTTCTCGGCGCCCTTGACGGGAGCCATCGTGTCGCTCATCGACGCTCGTCCTCTCTCCCTCGAACGCTCACCTTATTCCCGCGTGGGAAGCCGCGGACGCCCATGGCCCTCCCGCACACTCTTGGAGCACGCCTCGCCTGGAAGATTCCCGTGGCCGCGGCTGCTCGCCGCGCAAACCAACCTAATGGTATCGGAGCCCCTCGAGAAGGGCAAGCATTACCGGGCGGTTAGACCGCCCGGCCCTACCCTGCGTCGATCTGCTCCGGGTGCTTGGTTCGATCCCCCGGGGCCAGGTTGAGAACGGCCTCCGGAAAGAGATGCGTCAGCCATCGGATGACGTCGCTGACTGTCACCACGCCGACGGGTCGCCGGTCGAGGTCCACCAGCGGGATGGTCCGGTAGCCGGCGACCCCCATGCAGTGCACGGCATAGGCGACGCGCTGAGCCACCGTGAGGGCCTCGGGGTTGGCTGTCATCACGGTGGCCAGTCTCGTGTGGCGGACGTCCAGCCCCCGCCCCACTACCCGATTGAGCACGTCGCGCTCGGTGAAGATGCCGACCAGACGCTCGTCGCCGTCGACAACGAGAACGCCCGCCTGGTGGCGAGCCAGCATCTGCTGCACCGCCTCGTGCACCGTGGCCGTCTCACCCAGGCAGATCGGCTCGGACGGCGCGAGGGTCGCGATCGTGTCGTTGAAGAGCGCCCCCCGGATCTCGCGGAGCTCGCTATCGACCTCGGCGTTGTGCTCCTCGAACTCCGTCATGATTGCACCCCTTTCCCCGGCCCTTCGGGACCAGGCCACAAACAAAGCCACACCCCGGCCAGGCGGCCGCGGTTCGGAGTCGACCACGCCCATGCGCGAGGGCGCCTGGCTCACGGCGTCTTGTCCGGCGGTAAAACCGACCGGGTGTGCGCGCGGCCGGCACCCGCTGTCGTCTCCGTGCCGTTCGACTCCCGGAGCAGCTCGATGAAGCGGCCCACCACCGGCGCGAGCGGCTTCTGGCGACGGTGAATGATGCCGACCGGCCTCACCAAGTCGGGGATACCGAAGGGCACGCTGGCCAGCGTCCGGATCCCCGCCTCCTTCTCCACAGTGTGACGGGGCAGGAGGCTGACCCCCGCCGCGATCATGATGGCTTGCTTGATGGTCTCGATGTTGTCGAACTCCATCACGATGTTGGGACGAACGTTGTGCTGGCGCAGAGCTCGGTCGATCGCTCGCCGGATCGTGAGCCCCCGGTCGAAAGCCACGAAGGGCTGCCCCGACAGGTCCGCCGGCATCACCGTGCGACGGCGGGCCAGCCGGTGGTTGGGGTGGCAGACGAATGTCATCGGCTCGGAGCGGAGAGGGATCACCGACAGGGCCCGGTCCGTCGGCGGGTACGACATGACGCCAACGTCCGCCTCGTCGTCGAGGACGGCCTCCACCACCTTGTG
The DNA here is from genome assembly GCA_035457825.1 of Candidatus Methylomirabilota bacterium. Lineage (GTDB taxonomy): Bacteria > Methylomirabilota > Methylomirabilia > Rokubacteriales > CSP1-6 > 40CM-4-69-5. Next base: position 2,038 of record DATIAY010000165.1, on the reverse strand, counting down.
CGGGTGCAGGCACTCGAGCTGCACGCGGGCGTTCGGGTAGAGCGACATGAAGCGCTGCAGGTGATGACTCATGTCGTGGAGACCCACGGAGTAGATGGCGGCCACCCGCACGGTACCATCCACCCGAGCCTTGACCGCGGCGATCTCCACCCGGGCCTTGTCCCACGTGTCGAGCAGGGTCCGACAGGCCGCCAGGAAGGCCTGGCCCTCGGCGGTCACGACGAACGGACGCTTCGTTCGGTCGATGAGAGCGACGCCGAGGTCCCGCTCGAGCTGCTGGACCGCCTGGCTGGCGGCCGACTGAGAGACGAAGTTCTGCTCGGCCCCCCGGGAAAAGCTGTGCAGGCGGACGATGTCACAGTACAGGCGAAGCGTCTCTAGCTGCACGGGCAACATCATATCATCACAATAACTAATACCCATCATCTGATTTTTGCTGGATGACTAATGGTCGAAACTCGGGTACTATCGTGCAACTTTTCACGACCGGGCCAAAACGGGCCAAAGGGACAGGACTATGGCGCAGGCGTCCGGACTACCCCCCGCCCAGGGGCTCTACGATCCCCGGCACGAGCACGACGCGTGCGGCGTCGGGTTCGTCGTCCACGTCAAGGGTCACAGATCGCACGACATCGTGGTCAAGGCCCTGACCGTACTCAAGAACCTCCTGCACCGCGGAGCGTGCGGCTGTGAGCCCAACACCGGTGACGGCGCTGGCATTCTCCTCCAGATGCCCGACAGGTTCCTGCGCCGGGAATGCGCCCGGCTCGGCCTCACGCTTCCCCCCGCCACCGAGTACGGCGCGGGCCTCGTCTTCCTGCCCCGCGACCTGGTTCAGCGCGAGAAGGTCCAGGCCCTGGTTCAGACCCTGGTGGAGGAGGAAGGTCAGCGTTGCCTGGGCTGGCGTGACGTCCCCACCAACGACGGCCCGCTGGGCGCCAGCGCGGTGGCGTGCGAGCCCCACATCAAGCAACTCTTCGTGGGACGGGGCCCGGGCATCCGGGATCACCACCACTTCGAGCGCAAGCTCTACGTCATTCGCAAGCGCATCGAGCACGCGCTGGAGGACATGGACTTCCCCGAGAAGAAACTCGCGTATTTCCCGAGCCTCTCCTCGAACACGCTGATCTACAAGGGCATGCTCTCGGCCGATCAGATCGAGACCATGTATCCGGACATCACTGATCCCGACGTGGAGTCGGCCCTGGCCCTGGTCCACCAGCGATTCAGCACCAACACCTTCCCCTCCTGGCCCCTGGCCCATCCTTACCGGTACATCGCCCACAACGGCGAGATCAACACGCTGCGAGGCAACATCAACTGGATGCGGGCCCGCCAGGCCCTCTGCCAGTCCGGCGTGCTCGGTGACGACCTCCAGAAGATCTTCCCGGTGACCCGCGAGGGGCTCTCCGACTCGGCGACCTTCGACAACGTCCTGGAATTCCTCGTGATGAGCGGGCGGTCACTCCCCCACGCGATCCTCATGATGATTCCCGAGCCCTGGCAGAACCACGAGACCATGAGCCCGGCGCTCCGGGCATTCTACGAGTACCACGCCTCGCTCATGGAGCCCTGGGACGGACCGGCTTCCATCGCGTTCACTGATGGCACCGTCATCGGCGCCGTGCTCGACCGCAACGGGCTGCGTCCCTCCCGCTACTATGTGACGAAGGACGATCTGGTCGTCATGGCCTCCGAGGTCGGCGTGCTCGATATCGCCCCCGAGAACGTACGGGTCAAGGAGCGCTTGCACCCGGGCCGGATCTTTCTCGTCGACACCGCGCAAGGCCGGATCGTGGACGACGAGGAGATCAAGGCAGGCCTGGCCGCCGAGCATCCTTATGCGGAGTGGTTACGCGACAACCTGGTGCCGCTCGAGTCGCTGCCGGCGGCCCCCGTTCCCGCCGCCGACCATGAGACAGTGCTCACCCGCCAGATCGCCTTCGGCTACACCCACGAGGATCTGCGCATCCTCCTCACGCCGATGGCTCAGAAGGGCGAGGAGCCGGTGGGGTCGATGGGTACCGACACGGCGCTG
>DATIAY010000164.1:0-41678 GCA_035457825.1 Candidatus Methylomirabilota bacterium | reverse complement strand
ACTTCTTCATGATCGATCCTCCCCGGTAGCTGGATGATTTCTCGTTGACCGCAGACTCTCTGCCGTCCCGTGGCCCATGTCAAGGGGCTTCGCCTTGCGCTATCATCGGCACCCATGGCCGAGCACGCCGGGCAGGTGATCCGCCGCCGCGAGGACCCGCGGCTCATCACCGGCACCGGCCGCTTCATCGACGATTTTCGCTTCGCCGACTGCCTGCACGTGGCCATCGTAAGATCGCCGCACGCCCACGCCCGCATCGTGGCCATCGATACGGGGGCGGCGGCCAGGGCCACGGGCGTCGTGGCCGTGGTGACGGGTGGGGATCTCGGCCGCGCCAATGCCCCCCTTCCGCTCTTCAACGAGCATCCCGGCCTGCCGCGCCCGTGCGGCATTCAACCGCTGGCAACCGAGCGGGTCAGGTTCGTCGGCGAGCCCGTGGCCGCCGTGGTGGCGTCGGACCGCTATCTGGCTCAGGACGCGGCCGAGCTCATCGGCGTCGAGTACGCGCCGCTGCCCGTCGTCACCGACGTCGCGGCGGCGGCTGCCCCCGGCGCCCCGCTGGTGCACGAGGCGCTGGGATCCAACGTGGCCGCCGAGTGGCGCCAGCGGGTCGGCGATCCCGAGACCGCGTTTCGTGACGCCGACGTGGTCGTGCGGGCGACGCTCCGACTCGCCCGGGGAGGCGCCCATCCCCTGGAGACGCGGGGTCTCGTGGCGCGCTGGGAAGACGGCCGGCTCACGGTGTGGGCGACCATCCAGATGGTCCATCGCCATCGCCGCTTCATCGCTCGCCAGCTCGGCCTGGCCGAGGACCAGGTGCGCGTCATCGCGCCACCGGACGTCGGCGGCGGCTTCGGTACCAAGGGGCAGTTCTACCCGGAGGACATCATCGTGCCGGTGCTGGCCCGACGCCTGGGCCGGCCGGTGAAGTGGATCGAGGACCGCCGCGAGCACCTGGCGTGCTCGTGGGTCGAGCGGGAGCAAGTCCACGAGATCGAGGTCGCGGCGACCCGGGAGGGTCGGCTGCTCGCGCTGCGCGACCGGTTCCTCCACGAGCTCGGTGCCTACACCGTGTCCGGGCTCAACCTCCCGCAGAACACGATGATCCACTCGCTCGGGCCCTACCGCGTGCCCCACGTCGACCTCGCCATGCGGGGCGCGCTCACCAACACGACCCCGGTCGGCTCCTACCGTGGCGCCGGCCGCCCCCAGGGCACTTTCATCGCCGAGCGCGCCGTGGACGCGGTCGCCCGTGAGCTCGGGCTCGATCCCGTGGAGGTTCGGCGGCGCAACTTGATCCCCGGCGACGCCCATCCCTACAACACGGGGCTCAATACGGTCGGACGAGGGCCGGTCGTTTACGACAGCGGTAATTTTCCCCGGTGCTTCGAGCTCGCCCTGCAGGGGCTGGACTACCCGGCCGTCCGCCGGGAGCAAGCCCGGCTCAGGGAACAGGGGCGCTGGCTCGGCGTGGGCGTCGTCAACTACATCGAGGCGAGCGGTACGGTGCCGCTGGAGAGCGTCGCGGTACGAGTGGCGGCCGACGGAGCCGTGACGGTCATCACCGGCGCCTCGCCGCAAGGGCAGGGGCACGTCACCATGCTTTCGCGCCTGGTCGGGGAGCTGCTGGGAGTGGACTCCGCGTCCATCGACGTGTTGACCGGTGATACCAGCCTGATCGCGACCGGTGGAGGCACCTTCGGCAGCCGGACGACGGCGCTGGGCGGCAGCGCCGCCTTGCTGGCCTCGCGCGCGGTGCACGACAAGGCGCGGCGGATCGCCGCCCATCTGCTCGAGGCCGCCGCCGAGGACGTCGTGGGCGCGGCGGGCCGCTTCGCCGTACGTGGTTTCCCGGACCGGACGGTGGGCTGGGCCGACGTCGCGGCGGCCGCGCACGATGGACGGGTGCCCGCGGAAGCGCCCGGCCTGGAGGACACGCAGGTCTTCACCGTGTCGCAGTCCACCTTCGCCAACGGCACGCACGCGGCGGTGATCGAGATCGATCCCGCGACCGGCGCGCTGCGAATTCTCCGCTGGGTGGTCGCCCATGATTGTGGGCGTGTGCTCAACCCGGGCCTGGTCGACGGCCAGATCCACGGCGGCGTCGTGCAGGGGTTGCCCGACGCCCTCAACGACCAGCTCGCCTACGACGACGGCGGCCAGCGCCTCACCGCCACGTTGATGGACTACGCGCTGGCCACGGCGGCCGACGCACCACCCAGCTTCGAGATCCATCACCTGGAGTCGCCGACGCCGCTCAATCCGCTCGGCGCCAAGGGCGCCGGTGAAGGCGGGATCATGCCGGTGCATCCGGTGATCGCCCAGGCCGTCGAGGACGCGCTGGCGCCGTTCGGCGCGCGGGTCACCCGGGTGCCCGTCACGCGCGCCGACATCGTCGGCATGGTCCAGAAGCCACGCGTGGTCGAGCTCGAGGTGCTGAGCGGTGGCGCCGTGCAGACGATCGTGGCCGAGCTGGCCGAGGCCTACCGGCAGGAGACCGGTCGCGCGGTGCGGGTCACCTTCGCCACCGTGGGCCGGCTACGCCAGCGGGCGGTGACGGAGCCGGCTGACGTGCTCATCCTGACTGACGCGGCCATCGACGACCTGATCCGCGAGGGGATCATCGTTGCGGGCACACGTATCGACATCGCCCGCGTGGGCGTCGGGGTCGCCGTCAAGCAGGGTGCGCCGCGCCCCGACATCTCCACCCCGGAGGCGCTCCGGCAGACGCTGCTCGCCGCAGCGTCGCTGGTCTGTGCCGATCCGACCAAGGGCGCCACCAGCGGCGTGCATTTCGCGGAGGTGCTCCAGCGTCTGGGCATCGCCGAGGCCGTGCGAGACAAGACATTGCTCTGGCCCGACGGCTTTCCCGCCCGGGCTGTCGCCACGGGGCAGGCTGCCCTCTGCGTGCACCAGATCAGCGGGATCGTCCCCGTTCCCGGCGTGGCGCTGGTCGGCCCGCTGCCCCGAGCGCTGCAGAAAGTCACCACGTACTCGGCGGGGTTGGCCACACGCAGCCACGATCCCGGCGCCGCTCGTGCGTTTCTCGCCTTCCTCGCTCGCCCGGCGTTCCGGGCGAAGTTCGCCGCCGCGGGGATGGACTACCGGGAGTAGCGCCGGAATGTGGGGTCGATCAGATTGTGAAGCGGGGACGGAAGACCCGGCGGATCAGGTAGGGATTGGCGCCGAGGGCGTAGAGCTTCTTGATGTCTCCCGTCTTGAGGGCCTGCCGCTCGTCGGCGTTGAGGTCGTGGCCGGCCAGCTCGTCGTCGGTGAGCCCTTCCTTCATCATGTGCTGGCGGGCCAGCGCGGTCAGGACCTTGTTGAGCGCGTAGGACGTCGTCATCATGGATGCACCCACACGGTGGCGCAGCCGGTGATCCACTCCGGCACCGGCTCATAGGCGAGCACCTCGCCCTTCCAGCCGGGCAGGGCTCCCAGCAGGGCCAGCCAGTTGCGGATCTCCTGACCTCCATTGCCGCCGTCGCGCTCGATTTCGGCGTGGGTGAGCCGCAGCAGCGGCTCGACGTCGGCCCGCGCGATGTGGTCGAGCACGCGGTGATCGAACTCCGGGTTGATCCGGCCCGTCTCCGGGGTGCCCACCCAGTGGGAGACACCCCCGGTGGCCAGCAACGCGACGCGCTCCGTCGCCGGCCGCCAGCGTAGGAACGTTCGCACGAAGCCGCCGACCTCGTGGCAGCGGTGCGCGGTGGGCAGGGGAGGCGCCGCGCAGTTGGTGTAGATGGGGACGACGGGGATCGTTCCCTCGGGGGTGAGGAAGTGCAGGGGCACCGACATCTCATCCCAGCTCTCGATCTCATAGGAGTACGCGAAGTCGAAGCCGGCGGCCAGGCCTCCCTCGAGGAGCGCCATCCCCACGTCGGGCGCACCCGGGACCTGGCGCGCCGGAATGCGCATGAAGCGCGCGGCCCCCGGCGTCGGCGCGGCGTAGCTCCGGGCCAGGCCGATGCAGAAGGCCGGCATGTTGTTGTAGGCGAAGTTCTGGATGTGGTCGTTGACGAACATCACGATGAGATCGGGGCGCGCGGCGGCGAGCCGCCGGCGGAGCTCGTGGAATCCGCCGTACAGCCGATCCCGCTGCTCGGGCCGGGCAATGTCGGGCCGCCCGGTGATCAGGGGGGCATGGGACGTCAGGGCCGCCGCGACGATTTCGGCCATCGGGTTCCCTCCTGGAGCCAAGAATAGTAGAATTCACGCCGATGCGTCTCGGATACTTCGCGATGCCGCTGCATCCGCCCGGCGCCGACCCCGCCCAGACCATGGAAGAGGACCTCGAGCAGCTCGTCACGCTCGACCGGCTAGGCTTTGCCGAGGCGTGGATCGGCGAGCACTTCACCGCCGAGTGGGAAAACATCCCGTGTCCCGATCTCTTCATCGCCCGGGCGCTGGGTGCGACCCGGCGAATGAAGCTGGGCACCGGCGTCTCGTGCCTGCCGAACCACAACCCCCTGATGCTGGCCCAGCGCATCGCCCAGCTCGACCAGATGGCCCGGGGCCGCTTCTACTGGGGGGTGGGCTCGGGGGGATTCCCCGGCGACTTCGAGCTCTTCGGGATCGATCCCAAGAGCGGCAAGCAGCGCGAGATCACCCGGGCCGTGCTCGACCTCGTGCTCGAGCTGTGGAACGATCCCAAGCCGGGCCTGTACAAGTCCAAGCACTGGCGTTTTCAGATCCCCGAGCCCCAGGACGACATCGGCCTTCGGCTGCACCTGCGGCCCTATCAGCGCCCCCATCCGCCCATTGCCGTGGCCGGTGTGACCCCGAAATCGGAGACGCTGGTGCTGGCCGGCGAGCGGGGTTACATCCCCATGAGCATCAACTTCGTCCCGCCGCGCGTGCTCCGCACGCACTGGGAGGCCGTGGAGCAGGGCGCTCAGCGGGCGGCCAGAGTCGCCGACCGGGCGGAGTGGCGGATCGCCCGTGACGTCCACGTTTCCGACACCGACGCTCAGGCGCGGCGCGAGGCGTTGGAGGGCCCGCTGGCTCGCGACTACCGCGATTACTTCCTGCCCCTGCTCCGGAAGAATCGCGGCCTCGACATCCTCAAGGCCGACCCGGCCATGCCCGATTCCGACGTCACGCTCGACTACCTGCTCGAGCACATCTGGATCGTGGGCAGCCCCGATACGGTGACGGCCCGGTTGGCCGCGCTCCACGAGGAGGTGGGCGGCTTCGGCACCCTCCTCGTGATTGCCCACGAGGGGCGCCCGCGGACGGCGTGGGAACGCTCGATGACGCTGCTCCGGCACCGGGTGCTACAGCGCCTGCCTGACTAAGGAAGATCATCGAGGGCGGGCAGCGGCGCCCGCCCTCGGCTTCGGCCTCAGCGAACCGCGATGGGGGCGACCGTCGAGCCCGAAAATCCCTTCATCTTCAGCGGTTGCATCATGAAGGCGAACTGGTAGACGCGCTTGGCGGCCAGCTCGTCCAGCTTCATGTTCTCGAGCAGGTGGATGCCGTTCACCACCAGGAAGATCTGGTGGCCGGGCAGGGAGATCTCCTTGTCGGGGTTCGGCGCGACCTCCACGGGCCAGTTGTCCGAGCCCACCAGCATGGGATCCTGCTTGACCAGCCATTCGGCAGCCTTCACGCCCACGCCCGGGCAGGTCTTCACGTAGCGGGCGTTATCCTTGCCCCAGAGCTTGCCCCAGCCGGTGTTGATGATCACGGCGTCGCCCGGCTGCAGCTTCATGTTCTGTTTCTGGAGGGCCTGCTCGAGATCCTGCACCGTGATCTCGTAGTTGTCGCCCAGCATGTCCACGCCCTTGAGCCCGGCCACGTCGATGAGGACGCCGCGCGTGATGAGAGCGCCGACCTTCTCGATCCCCAGCTTGGTGAAGCCGCCCCGGCTCGACAATTCGTCGACCTTGAAACAGTTGTACAGGCTGTTCTCGTGGGTCTGATGGGTGAACCCATCGAGCTGGGTGCCGACCTGGCCCATCTCGCTGATGAGAATCTCCTCGTTGCTGCCCCGACGGTTCGAGGGCTGGTTTATGAAGGTCCGTTTGGTGTGCACGTCGAAGCGGCGGGTACCGAAGAAGGGCATGTCGGCGGCGAGGACATGGCCGAGCTCGATCACCTCGCCGGTCTTGATCAGCTGTGTCGCCCGCAGCACGGTGGCGGGCTTCATGTGATTGGCCGAGCCCCGCTCGTCGCCGGCCCCCCACTTCGAGGGACAGCGCTGGCTTTCCGCGGGTGGGCGCCAGGACTGGGCGTCGGCGGTGAGGGCCGCCGAGCCGAGGATGACGACGGTGGCAAGACCGATGAGGGCGGGTCGCATGGGTGCTCTCCTTTGGTTGGAGGTGCTGCTACGCTGCTACGCCGCGTTGCGGCAGGGGTTTCGGCCCGGCCGAGACCCTATCCCAGGCCTCGGAGGGATGCAATGGGCCCCGAATACAAGCGTCAATTCGACGGTCGTGGGGACTTCCTGGCCAGAGTGGCTGATTTCTCACCAGCCGTCCGACATATCATCGCTATCGAAACGCCGGGTTATCGAGCATGAGCGTCTGGTACTGGCGTTGCAACTTGCTGGCGTCATGGTGAACACGCGCAGATATCAGGGCGGGCTGGCGAGACTGGGGCTAGTCCTCACCGCGAGCCTGCTGGCGGGTTGTGCCGCTCTCTCCCAGTTTTCGAGCCCGGGTGCTGAGCGCGAGCGGGCCGACCGCGAGCGGGCCGAGCGAGCCGCGCAGGAGCGAGCCACCGGCATCGAGCAGCAGCTCCGGCGGCAGGCCGCCACCAATCAAGACCTGGAACTGCAGATCGCCCGGGCTCACCTGGCCCTGCTCGAGCGCGAGGCCCAGATCCGGGCGCTTCAGGAGAAGCTCGACCTGGCCACCCTGGAGGCGGTCCGCGCCATGGGCAAGCTGCGCGGGGTGGAAAGCAAGGCCGAGGCGGCTGCCAACTTCGCCGAAGCCGAGATCGCGCTGCGGCTTCTCGACAAGGAGGCCGCCGGCCGCGGTCGCGATCAGGACGTGCAGCAGGCCAGGCACTTGATGCGGCTGGCGACCGAGGAATTCAAGAAGGCCAATTACGCGGGCACGATCTACCTCACCGGCCGGGTCAAGTCGCTCAGCACGAGCGGCCAGATCCGCGCCTCGAGCAACGGGGCCCCGGCTCGCCTGGACGGGGAAGCCAGCTTCTCGTTGCCCTTGCCCCTCAAGGCCCTGAGCAAGAGCAACGTCCGTGAAGGCCCGGCCCTCGACCAGAGGGTCGCCTTCGTGGTCGAGGACGGGGGCGCGCTCACGGGACACGCGCAGAAAGATCTCTGGGTCCGGGTGAGCCGGGAGGACGGGCGCTCCGGCTGGATCTTCTACAACCGGGTCGGTCTGCGCTAGAGGCCGATCAGCGGCGCGCGCGCGAGCCTGCGCGCCCGCCGGCCAGCGTGATCCGGTTGCGGCCGCTCTTCTTGGCTTCGTAGAGAGCCGCGTCGGCTCCCGCGATCAATGCCTCCGGAGTGTCACCGTGTGTAGGGAAGGCGGCGATGCCGACGCTCACCGTGACGCTGCCACCGGCGGTCCGGGCCTGGGCCACGTGGGCCTGCAGCCGCTCGGCGACGGGAACCGCCTCGTTGTGGCCGGTCGCGCGCAGCAACACGAGGAATTCGTCGCCGCCGTAGCGCGCAGCGTAGTCGTCGTCGCGGATGGCGCCCTTGAACAGCGCGGCCACCTGCACCAGCAAGGCGTCGCCCGCCAGGTGGCCGTGACTGTCGTTGTACTGCTTGAAGTGATCGATGTCGATCATCAGCACCGCGACCGGGTACAAGTTCCGGGCCTGCTCGAGCTCGGCCGAGAGGGTCTCCATCAGGTGCCGACGGTTGTAGAGGCCGGTGAGGCCGTCCGTGATCGAAAGCTTCTGCAGTTCCTCACGCCCGTGGCGCAGGCGGCTCACCATGCGGTTGAACACGGCTGTCAGGTAGCCCACTTCGCCGCGACTCTCCACCGGCAGGTCGACCTCCAGGTCGTCGGCGGCCACTCTCGCCGCCGCCGCGGTCAGGCGGTTCAGCGGCCGCACGATGGTCAGGGCCAGCAGGTAAGCCGTGAGCCCGATACCCAGGAGCACGGTGGCGATGAGGGCCAGCGTCACGTTCCGCATCCGCGTGATCGTCGCGTAGGCGGCCTGACGTCCCACCTCGGCCGCGACGCCCCAGCGCATCTGGGAGACGGGCGTGAGCCGGCCGACCACGTGCCGGCCGTCGTAGTCCGCGTACTCCAGGGAAGCCTCCGGCGAGTCGAACAGCTCGGGCACGGCCTTGACCCGGTGGGTCATCCGGGCCGCGACAGTCGGGCGTGAGCTGACGATGACCGCTCCGTCCCGGCGGACCAGATAGACGTGGCCGTCCGGTCCCGGGTCGAGCTTGCCCAGCATCCGTTCCACGGTTCCGAAGTTCACTGTTCCGGCCAGCACCCCGAGCAGGGCACCGTTGATCGCGGTGATCGGCACCCCCACCGCCAGGACGCTCTTGCGCCGCTGTTCGTCCCAGTACGCCTCGCCGAGGATCGGCCTGTCGGCCTTGGCCAGCTTCAGCCACTCCGGCGGTAGCCGCAGCCCGCCCGACCGCTCGGCCGTGCTGGCCAGAACCGCTCCCGCGGGGTCGACCACGAGCAACTCCTCGTAGTCGACGAACTTCTGCCGCACCGACCCGAGGAACTGGGCCAGGCGCCGCTGGGCCTCCGACGGCCTCCCCGCGCCGCGCCCACCCGCGAGCTTCTCGAGATTTTCCGTCACCTCGTAGGAGGACGAGAAGACGCGCATTTCATACAGCCGCTCCTTGAGCCAGAGATCGACCTCCCGGGCCGTCTGACTGGTGACGGTCCGCAGATTGCCCGCGATCTTCTCGGTGACGAACCGCTGGTTGAGCTCGTAGGAGCGCCAGCCCAGGGCCAGGGATGGCAGCAGGGTGGCCAGCAGGGCGAAGACCAGGAGCTTGGTCTTGATGCTGGCGAGACCGACGCGATGAGCCATGCTCTCGAGGGTTCTCAGCCACGAGTGGAGTGGCTGCGGCGAACGCATGATTCTCATTATGGACGCGAAGGCCTGCCGGAACGAAAGAACCGGCGCCGACAGCAGGTTGTGGTAAGAGTGGGGCCGGGCGTGAGCCGGCCGTGACGCCGGCGCGTCGGCGATGGCTACCCCTGGGAGGGTGATCATGACGCACGTACTCGCCGTGGCACTCGTGACCGCACTGCTGGCGCTGGCCGGGCCGGCCTGGGCTCAGGCGCCGGCGCCGCTGGCGGCGGCCGTGGGCGGCAACATGAACCACGTCCCCAGCTTCGTGGGGGTGGAAAAGGGCATCTTTCTCAAGCACGGCATCGATATGAAGCTGAAGGTGCTGAACACCGGCCAGGAGATGTCCAAGGCCTTGCAGGCCGGCGAGGTGCAGGTCATCGGCTCCGCCTACTCGAACTTTCCCGTTGCCGTCGAGCGGGGCATGGCCGCCCGGGGCGTGGTGGGGTTGATGGGCGACCGAACCAGCCGCTACTCGGACTCCCCCATCAGCATCTGGACCCGCAAGGCCACGGGCATCACGAAGGTCGAGGATCTGGCCGGCCGCAAGCTCGGCACGCCGGTGGGGGGCACCGCCGACGAGTATCTCGGTGTCGTCCTCAAAAAAAAGAATATTGCCCGCGAGAAGATCAGCGTGCTGAACGTCCCGCCCGGGAATCTCGTGTCGGCCCTGCAAGGCGGCGGCGTCGACGCCGTGGCCTGCTGGGAGCCCTTCGGCTCGCTGGTGCAGGCTCGCGTCCCCGACGCCGTGCTGGTGTCACGGGGCGGTGGGAACATCGGCTACTACATCAACATGGCCGTCCGCAACGAGATCATCGACCAGAAGCCCGACGTGGTGGAGCGCTATGTGACCGCCATGGCCGAGGCGTCCCAGTACACCCGCCAGCACCTCGACGAGGCTGCCGAAATCGCCACCCGTTGGGTCGCGGGCCTGGACGCCGCCGTGGCCAAGCAGGCGATCCGCCACATGGTCTTCGATCCTCGGATCACGCCGCATACGGTGGCCGCCTGGGAGGAGAACGTCCGGATCCTGATCGAGCAGAAGAAGCTCAAGTCGGCGTTGCCGTGGCAGCAGGGCATCGAGCTCCGGTTCGTCGAGAAGGTGACGAAGAGTCACCCGCAGCTCTTCTCGGACCTCAAGCCGGTGCCCTGAGCGGGGGCGGATCGCCGGCCGCCGTGGCTGCGAAGATCGTCGTCCGCGGCCTCGGCCACGAGTATGTCAACCCGTTCACGCGGGAGCGGGTGGTCGCTCTGAACGGGGTCGACCTCGAGGTCGGCGTGGGCGAGTTTCTCACCGTCGTCGGCCCCAGCGGCTGCGGCAAGACCACGCTCCTCAACATCCTGGCCGGGCTCCTCCCACCCACCCGGGGCACCGTGATGCTGGACGGACGCCCCGTCGTCGGTCCCGGCCGGGACCGTGGTGTGGTGTTCCAGGAATTCGCGATCCTGCCCTGGCGTACGGTCGAGCGGAACATCGCCCACGGCCTGGAAATCCAGGGCGTACCCCGGGCCGAGCGAGCGGCGAGTGTCCGGCGCTTCATCGAGCTCGTCGGGCTCACGGGGTTCGAGCACAAGTACCCGCACGAGCTGTCGGGCGGCATGAAGCAGCGGGTGGCCGTGGCCCGCACGCTGGCCGCCAACCCCGAGGTGATGCTGATGGACGAGCCTTTCGCCTCGGTCGATGCCCAGACCCGGATCACGCTGCAGGAGGAGCTGAACGTGATCTCCCAGGCCACCGGCAAGACCATCCTCTTCGTCACCCATAACGTAGAGGAGGCGGTGTTCCTGGGTGACCGCTGCTGCGTGCTGTCCCGGCACCCGGGTCGGGTCAAGACGTTGGTGGCCGTGAACATCCCCCGCCCGGCCCGGACCTGGAAGATGTTCACCTCCGACCCCGACTTCACCGCGATCAAGGATCGGGTGCTCCGCCTGGTGCGGGAAGAAGTGGGGGGCCAGGAGTCGTAGATGCCGCGCTGGGAGATCGCTACCACCTGGGTTGTCTTCCTCGGTGGTGGGCTGGCCGCCTGGAGCCTGGCCGCGGCCACGCTGCCGTTGCCCAGCTACTTCCTGCCGCCCCCCCTCGCCGTTCTCGCCTCTGGGAGCGAGCTGTTTACCAAGGGCATTCTCCCGATGTACGTGGGCGAGAGCATGCGTCGCATCGTCCTTGCCGCCGGCCTGGCCCTGCTGATCGGCGTCCCCACCGGGCTCGTGCTGGGGCTCAGCCGCCGGATCGCGGACGTGATGTACCCGCTGCTGAACTTCTTCCAGTCGGTGTCGGGCATCGCCTGGCTCCCGCTGATGCTGGTGTGGTTCGGTTTCGGCGAGACCACGATCCTGGTCGCTGTCAACTACACGGTGCTGTTCCCCGTGATCTTCAACGCGATGCTCGGGGTGCGGAGCGTGCCGCGCATCTACGTCAATGCGCTGCGCACGCTGGGCGGTTCGCGCTGGCGGATCGTGCGCGACGTGCTGCTACCCGGGGCGCTGCCGAACATCGCGACCGGCATGCGGCTGGGGCTCGCCTATGGCTGGCGGGCCCTCATCGCCGCTGAGATGCTGGTCGGGGCCAACGGCCTGGGCTTCATGATCTTCAACGCCCAGAACTTCCACCTGACCGCGCGCATCATGCTGGGCATGACCATCATCGGGCTGCTGTGGCTGCTCCTCGACTACTTCGTGCTGCGCCCGCTGGAGGAGGCGACGATCGCGCGCTGGGGACTGGTGCAGCGGTGAAGCGTCTGGCCGCCGCCGGCCGGGGGGTGTTCCCATTCGTCGCCCTCGGCGTGGTGTGGGACCTGCTCACGCGGATGCAGGTGGTGCCGGCGCTCTTCCTGCCGGCGCCGTTCGACGTGCTGCGCACGGCCTGGGAGCTCGGTCGCGATGGCTCGCTCTGGATCGATATCGGGGCCAGCCTGGGGCGGGTGCTGATCGGCCTGGTGGTGAGCGTGCCCCTGGCCGTGGCCCTGGGGATCGTGGTGGGCCTGAACCGCTGGCTGGCTCCGATCGTCGAACCGGTCGTCGGCTTCTTCAACGCGCTCTCGGGAATCGCCTGGCTGCCCCTGGCCATCACCTGGTTCGGCCTGGGCTGGACCAGCGTGACGTTCATCATGTTCAACACGATCTTCTTTCTCGTGTTCTTCAACACCCTGGTCGGCGTGCGCACGGTGCCCAAGATCTTCGAGAACGCCGTGCTGACCCTGGGCGGAGGCCGGCGCCACGTAATCCTCCAGGTGCTGCTGCCCGGAGCCCTCCCCAGCATCGTGACGGGCATCCGCATGAGCATCGGCTTCGGCTGGCGGGCCCTGATTGCCGCCGAGATGATCGCGACCACGACCGGGCTCGGCTTCCTCATCTACAACGCCTCCAACTTTCACCAGACCGACGCCATCCTGGTGGGCATCCTCACGATCGGCACCCTCTGGCTGGCCACCGACCGGCTCGTGCTGCAGCCGCTGGAGCGTCGCACGATCGAACGCTGGGGCCTGGTCTCCCCGGCGCCGTGAGCGGAGTCCCGCGCCGCACCGTGGTGTTCCTCGCCCTGGCCGTGGCCGCCTGGGTCGGGTGGGAGGCCTTCATTCACCTGTCGGCGCCCGGCCGGATCGACGACGCGCTGGAGGAGGCGTTGCGCCGGGAGGCGTCGGTCAACATCGCGGTGACGCTGCCCTTCGCCCCCGAGGATTTTCACATCCGGTTGTTCCAGGGCTACGGAGTCGTCAGGGGCGTGCGGGGCACGACCGTTCTCATCGATCGCGTCCAGACCGATGATGTCTGGCGGATCGCGCGCAATTACTGGGTGCGGCGAATCGCGTCGCAGGGAGGGTAGGGAAGATGAAGCTGCCCGTGGCGACCTGCTCGACTTCGCCCGGGGCGACGGCATGCCGGTGGTGCACGCACGCCCCAGGCCGAGGTGCCGGCCATCCTGGTGGGCCCCGATGATGTCCACGTCAGCAGCAAGAAGTCGCTGGCCGGCATCGACACCGACACCTGCGTCTACTCCACGGCCTTCTCCACGGCCAACCGCGGCTACCGCACGGTGGTGATCTCCGACTGCGTGGCCAGCATGCGCGGTAAGGATCATCACTGGATGGCCCTGGAGCTGATGGGGCGCACGATTGCCTGGGTGCTTACGCTGGAGCAGTTCAAAGGCAAGGTGCGCGCCGGCTCTTCATAACGGCCGCCAGTCCTCGCGCCGGCCCCACTGATCGAGGATCCGCTTGGCCGCGCGCAGGGCGTGGTTCGTCTTGGGGAACCCGATGTAGGGCGCGCACTGCGTGATGGTCTCCACGATCTCCTCGCGAGTGGCGCCGCGGTTGAGCGCGCCTCGCACGTGCACCTCGACCTCCTCGGAAAGATCCTGGGCCGCCGCGGTGGCGATGACGATGAGCTCGCGCATCTTGAGGTCGAGATGGGGACGGTCCCAGATCGTGCCGAAGCAGTACTCGTGGATGGCCTGCGCGTGCACAGGGGCGATCTCGTTCAGCTCGGCCCAGGCGGCCAGGCCGGCCTTGCCGAAGGCGGAGTCCCGGATCGCTTTGCCTCGTGCCGTGCGATCGTTGCTCATGGGCGCACCTCCTGATGGTCGGAATAGGGTATCCTGCCCGGCATGACGAAGCCCAGGTCGATCGGCGTGGCCGTCGTCGGCTCCGGCCGGATCGGGACGCTGCGCGCCCACATGGCGTCCCGTCATCCTGCCGTCCGCTTCCTCGCCGTCTCCGACAAGGATCCCGAGCGGGCGACGGCGCTGGCCCGGATCACCGGCGCCCAGCTCGCCTCCGGCAGCAACCTCGACGTCATCGCCCATCCCGAGGTGGACGCGGTCATCGTGTCTACCAGCGAGCACGAGCACGCCGAGCCGCTGCTCCAGGCCATCGATTGCGGCAAGCCCATCCTGGTCGAGAAGCCGCTGGCCCTGCGGCTGGAAGACGCCGACCGGGTGGTGGCCGCGGCGGAGAAGAAGGGCGTGGACATCCGCGTCGGCTACTCCCGCCGCCACGACCGCCGCTGGATGCTCGCCAAAGAGCAAATCCTGCAGGGGAAGCTGGGTCAGATCGTGGGGGCCACGGCCCGCGTTTACAACAGCCGCGCGCAGATGTTCGAGATCCTCAAGCGCTCGCCCCAGGCCTCGCCGATCACGGACGTCCTCACCTACTACGTGGACATGGCCTGCTGGTTCCTCGAGGGGAATCGGCCCGTCGAGGTCGTGGCCCGCGGTCAATCGAAGGTCTTCCGGGAGCGAGGGCACCACGCGCAGGACGTGACCTGGACGATCATCACCTTCGAGGACGGCGCCGTCGTGAACCTCGGCGTGTGCTACATCCTGCCTGCCCAGTATCCGACCTATGGCCAGAGCGCCCGCTTCGAGGTGCTCGGCACGGAGGGCGTGATCCTGCTCGACATGGACAACAAGGACAGCGTGCTCTTCACCGATCAAGGCGTGCCCCATGCCTATGTGCCGGGCCACTCCGCCAAGATGCTCTTCATGCAGAGCAACTCGTCGGGGGACTGGGCGGTGGGCGACTACTGGGGGCCCGTGGCCAACGAGACGCGTTCCTGGCTCGACCACCTCGTGACCGGCCGGCCCTGCGCCCACACTACGGCCCGCGAAGGACGGCTCACGCTCGAGGTCACGCTGGCTATCGAGCACTCGGCCGGAACGGGAGAGGCGGTGAAGCTGCCGTTTCACAGCCGATGAGGCTGAGCCTCGCCTTCGAGATGCAGCGGCCGGTGGTCGATGACCACGCGGTCATCGAGGAGACGCTCCAGCAGTGTCTGCTTGCCGACCAGATGGGCTTCGCTACGGTGTGGTTCGTGGAGCACCACTTCCTCACCAGCTTCTCCATGTCGCCATGCCCGGAGGTGTTGTTCGGGGCGCTCAGTCGCCTGACCCGGCGGATCCGCCTGGGCTTCGGCGTGGTGATCCTGCCCTACCACCATCCCGTCCGGGTGGCCGAGCGAGTGGCGATGGTCGATCACATGTCGGGCGGCCGCGTCGAGTTCGGCACGGGACGATCGGCGCCCTACGAGCAGATCGGGATGGGGATCGACCCCCGCGACACCCGGGCCCGGTGGGAGGAATCGCTGCGCATGATCCCCCGGATCTGGGAGGACGGGCTGTTCTCCTGGGAGGGCCAGTTCTGGAGTGTCCCGCCGCGCGACGTCCGTCCCAAGCCCTATCAGCAGCCGCACCCGCCCATCTGGGTGGCCGCTTTGCAACCGGCGACGTACGAGCTGGCCGCCCAGTTGGGCATCGGGGTGATGGCGCTCAGCGTCGCCTCGCCCTCGTATCTGGCCCCCCACATCAAGACGTACAAGGAGCGGGTCCGTCACGCCACGCCCGTGGGGAAGTTCATCAACGGCCAGTGGCTGAGCTCGACCATGGCCGTCTGTGACTGGGACAACAAGAGCGCCCGCGAGCTCGCGGCCAAGTCGCTGCGGACCTTCTTCGGTCCCGACCGTCCCTACCTCAAGGACCAGACGCACCTCTACGAGCAGCTCGTGGAGTCGTGGGGCGGCGTGCCCGAGCATCTGAAGGCCAACTTCGCCCGCTATCTCAAGGGGGAAACTACGGCCGGGGCGCCCGAGGTCGATCTATCAGGCGGGTCGGGACAGATCGCCTCGGCCCTGTGGAACCAGATCGACGCCGACACGCTGGTAGACCGCGGCGTCCTCATCGCCGGCGATCCCGAGAGCTGTCTGCGAGGGATCGCCATCCACGAGGCGGCTGGCGTCGATGAATTACAGTTCCTCATGGCCACCGAGACGGTCCCTCACGACAAGGTGATGTCGTCGATCGAGATGTTCGGCAAGCATGTCATTCCCGAGCTGAAGCGGAAGACGTCCTAGGCGCACGCGCGTGGCCCGGGACCGGGCGGCTGGCTTCACCGGGGGATGCTACAGTGGGGGCCGGAGCGGGCCGGGCGCGGCAAGGCCGTCGGCCCCGGGAGGACTAGCTGGATGCCAGTGACGACCGCCCTTCGCATCCTGACGGCCGACGAGGTGGTGGAGCAGCTCCGGGCGCTGCGGACCCGGCAGCCGGTCAAGTTCTGGGCCTTCTACTCGAGCCAGCTCGGCGGCATCGTGACCGATCCCGCGCTCATGGTCATCCCCTTCGACGACCACATGGTGCACCGCGGCCACGGCATCTTCGACACGGCCGCCATCGTAGCGGGGAAGATCTACGACCTGGAGGCTCACCTCGACCGGTTCGTGCGCTCGGCGCGGAACGCGAAGCTCCAGCTCCCCCCGCCGGAGGAGATGCGCGACATCATCGTGCGGACCACGGCGGCCAGCGGCCGGCGCGACGGATCGATCCGCTACTGGGCCTCTTCGGGGCCGGGGAATCTCAGCCTCACCCCGGCGGCCGGCGCCCCGCCGGGATTCTTCGTCATGATCTTCGCCGGCCTCGTCTATCCCGAGGCCTGGTACACGGACGGGCTGCGGGTCATGACCACGACCTATCCCATCAAGCCGCCCCTCTATGCGGTGACCAAGAGCACCAACTACCTGCCCAACGTCCTCATGCAGATGGAGGCGCAGGAGAGCGGGCTCGACAACGGCGTATTCATCGACGAGACCGGCAATGTGGGCGAGAGCTCCAACATGAACGTGGCGTTCGTCAGCGCCGATGGAATGCTCAAGCACCCGCGGTTCGACCACATCCTTTCCGGGTGCACCTCCCTGCGCCTCCTGGAGCTGGCCCCGGCCCTGCAGGCCCGCAAGCTCATCAAGGGGGTCCAGGTCTGCGACATTCCGGTAGCCGAGGCCCGCGCGGCCCGGGAGATGATGCTCATCGGCAGCTCCATCGAGGTGGCGCCGATCGTGGAGTGGGACCGCAAGCCCATCGGCGACGGCAAGCCGGGCCCCGTGACCCGGGCGCTGCGTGAGCTGCTCAAAGAGGACATGCGTTCGGGACGCGAGCGCCTCATCGACGTGCCCTACTGACGGAGCTCAGGGCTTCGTGAAGGCTCCGTCGCGCTCGACCTTCATCAGGGCCTGCACCCCGGTGCTGAAGGTCGGCCCGCCCCCCGGGACCGCGGCGGACTGAATCGCCTCTAGCAGCTCGCGCTTGGTCGCGCCGTGCTGGATGGCCCGTCGCATGTGGGTGACCACGCCCTCTTCGCGGCCGCGGAAAGCCAGGATCCCGATGATCACCATCTCGCGGTGCTTGATCGATAGCTCCTTGCCCTCGCCCACCGACAGCTCGCTCAGTGGCTTCCGAGCCAGGACGTACTCGGGATCTTCCTTGGCAACCCAGTCCCAGAACGGATAGCCGTAGGGGCTGGCGATTTTGCCGTCGACTTTCTTCCGCGGTGTGGCCATCGTGGTCCTCCTCGAGGCGTTGGCGACGCGCCAGAAGGTACCACAGGCCGGGAGGCGCATGGGACCATTGTCCTATGGCCGGCGCCAGCTCGCGGTCGTACCCTCACCGCGTGTTTGCTCCGCGATGGGCTGCCGCGGTCTGTGTCTGCCTGGGACTCCTCCTGTTCGGGGGGAAGGCGCTCGAGGCGCAACAGCGCATCCGACTGGCCGGGTGGGTGCAATGGATCGGGGGCACCCGAATGCAGGTGATGACCGACGGTGGCACCGTGGCCGTCGACTTGCAGGAGGCGGACCAGGGCTCCTACCAGGGGCTGCGCAGCGGCGAGCGGATTATCGTCGACGGAGTGGTCGCCACCGATCGCAGCCGGGTGATCGCGCGCGAAATCTGGCGCGACAGCGGCGACCGGAGCGGCTTCGGGTTCCAGGCCCCCTGACCGCCGGGAAGCTGACCCTCCGGAGAGCCCGGTCGCCGTATCCCGCTCCTGACCTCGAACCTCGTCATCACTGAGACCCAGCGTCTGACCCTCATCCCGGCCGGTGTTCGCGGTGGCCAGCTTTACGCTCTGGCGCGGACTCGGGTAGAGTAGGGCCCGGAAATCCGATGACGCAAGAGGACAAGCCATGACGACCCGAGCGATCGAGCCGCGGATGGAGCTGGAGCAGAACCTCCATCTCTACCGCCAGATGGCAAAGATCCGGACCTTCGAGGAGCAAGTGCACGAGCTGTACAAGAGCGCCAAGATGCCGGGCCTGGCCCACCTCTATATAGGAGAGGAGGCCGTGGCGGTGGGCGTCTGCGAAGCCCTGCGTCGGGACGACTTCATCACCAGTACCCATCGCGGCCATGGTCACTGCCTGGCCAAGGGGGCGTCGGTCAACCGGATGTTCGCCGAGCTGCTGGGCAAGGAGCCGGGCTACTGCCGGGGCAAGGGCGGTTCGATGCACATCGCCGACCCCGAGACGGGCAATCTGGGCGCCAACGCCATCGTCGGTGGCTCCGCCGGCATCGCCACCGGCGCCGCGCTGTCGGCCAAGATGCGCGGCAGCGATCAGGTGGCGGTCTGCTTCTTCGGCGATGGCGCGCTGGGGCAGGGGCTGCTCTACGAGGCCATGAACATGGCGGCCCTGTGGAAGCTACCGGTCATTTACGTCTGCGAGAACAACCTCTACGGCGAGTACACACCCTGTGGCGAGACCATCGCCGGCGAGATCCTGATGCGGGCCCGGGCCTTCGGCATCCACGCCGAGACCGTCGATGGCCAGGACGTCCAGGCCGTCTATGCGACCATGCGCCGGCTCGTGGAGCGCGCGCGCCGGGGCGAGGGGCCGGCGTTTCTGGAGTGCAAGACCTACCGGTACTTCGGCCACCACGTGGGCGACGTCAACCGCGAGTATCGCTCACGGGAGGAAGAGAAGGAGTGGATGACCAGGCACGATCCCCTTCAGACCCTGGTCGGGCGGCTGACCGGGCAGGGCCTCGCCGACGCCGGCGTCTTCGAGCGGATCCTCACCGACGTGAAGGCCGAGATCGACGGCGGCGTGCAGTTCGCGCTGGCCGCGCCGTACCCGGAGGCGAACCAGGTCGACCAGGACGTCTACGCATGACGGCCCTCAGCGTGGTGACCCCCGCGCGGTTCGCCCAGGGCCGGACGTTCGACGAGTACGTGAAGTACACGGCCAGCCCCGAGAACCTCGCCCGCGAGGCGTGGGGTGGCTACTTTCCCGACGGCGGCTCGATTCCCACCGCGCGCAAGGACAACAGCGCCGTGTTCCGCGAGCGCTACGCGCGGGTACGCCTGAGCGACCAGCAGGCCGCGGCCATCAGGTGGCTGGCCGCCCAGCCCGGCGGCCCGGCCCGGATCTTGATGATCTCCGAGGACTGGTCCTCCGATTGCCGGCGCGACGTGCCGATGATGGCCCGGCTGGCCGAGGCCGGTGGGCTGGAGCTCAGAATCTTCAACCGCGACGGCAAGAAGATTCTGGGTACCCGGCGCCCCGATCCGGCCGCGCATCCCGATGGCAACCACGACCTCATGCTGCAGTTTCTGAACCGGAAGAACGGCGGCGAGTGGGCGTCGGTGCCGGTGGCGGTGTTCTACACGAAGGACTTCCAGGAGCTGCACCGCTACACCGAGTACCCGGCGATCTATCACAAAGATCGCATCCGCGGGTATCAGCAGGCGGCCCGGCCCGGTGAGACGGAGACGCAGACTCGAGACCGCGACCGGCGTGAGTTTTTGGCCATGCAGGGATCGCCGTTCTTCGACGTGTGGGCCTCCGCGGGGATCGACGAGATCATCAGCGCGCTCTACGAAAAGCTGACCGTGAGGGGTTAGGGAGGCTGGCCAATGTCCGTCATCACCCGTCAGATCGGCCCGTGCTTCGCTGCCGAGGTGGAGGGTTTCGACCTGACCCGGCCGCTGTCTCCCGCCGAGGTCGCGGCGGTCCACGCCGGGATGAACGAGCACGCAGTGCTGGTATTCCACGACCAGTACCTCAACGATGACCAGCAGCTGGCCTTCAGCCGCAGCCTGGGGGAGCTGGAGCAGTCGATCGGCACGAGCCTGCGCGCGCCGGAGGAGTATCGCCTGCCCACCACCTTCGCCGACGTGTCCAACCTCGACAAGAACAACAAGACATTCGCCCGGGACGACCGCCGGCGGCTCTTCGCCATCGGCAACCGACTCTGGCACTCCGATAGCTCGTTCAAGGTGATCCCGGCCAAGTACTCCCTGTTGCACGCGCGCAGCATCCCGTCGAAGGGCGGCAACACCGAGTTCGCCGACATGCGCGCCGCCTACGATGCCCTGGATGACGAAACCCGGGCCGCGATCGAGGATCTCGTCTGCGAGCACTCGCAGATTTTCTCTCGCCAGCAGCTCGGCTTCACCGACTTCACCGACGAGGAGCGGGCTCGCTTCAAGCCCGTGCGCCAGCGCCTGGTGCGCACGCACCCGGCCACCGGTCGGAAATCGCTCTACCTGTCCTCCCACGCGGGCAGCATCCTGGGCTGGCCGGTGCCCGAAGCGCGCGCCTTCCTGCGCGACCTCGTGGAGCACGCCACCCAGCGGCAGTTCGTCTACGCGCACAGGTGGCGGGTGGGCGATCTGGTGATGTGGGACAACCGGCGGACCATGCACCGCGGCCGGCCCTTCCCGGTCGACGAGCCCCGCGACGTCCGCCGCACCACGCTGGCCGGCGACGGGCCGACCGTGGCCCAGGCCGGCGTCGCGGTGGCCGGGGGCTAGGCGGAGCGCGCTACCGCGACCCCCGACTACTCCAGGCGCGTCAGGGTGACGTGGAGCACCCGCGCGGCGCGGGGGCTGCGCTGCCACTGGACGAGGATGGGGCTCTGGTAGGGCCCTTCCACGAAGCCGCGACGGCCGTCGCTGCGCTCGGCGACGAGCAGGTGCACGGAGCGGGGGATGCGGAAGAACCGGGCGGCCGGAACAGCCAGCGTGCGGGCCAGTATCTTCTCCACGAGCGAGCCCTGCAGGCCCAGCGTGTCCAGGCCGGTGTTGAACACGTGTACGAGGTCGTAGCGGGCGAAGCCCAGCGCCCGGCCGGCCACGGCGCGCGGGTTCGCCAGCGCGCTCCGATACTCGGCGGCCATGAACCGCAGCGGGTCCCGGAGCACGGCGGCCAGGTCGTAACGCATGAGGAGCGTCTCGAACTCGTTCACCGTCAGTGCGGCATGCCGCTCACCCGGATCGAGGGCCAGGTGCAGCCGGCCCGTGCCCACGCCGGCGCGCGCCACGAAGTCGGCCAGGCGTTCCTCGATGCCGAGTTTCGGATCCTTGAGGTTGATGGACTCGATGGCGTGCCGGGACATGGGGACCTCGATCCGCGTGCGGGCCACGGCAGCCTCCTGACGGAAGCCGATCACGCGGACGACCCGGCGACGGGGCCGCCCCTCGTTCATCCCGTCCAGGTCGACGAAACACACCCGCTCGCCCGCGCGGTTGGGATGGGTGACGCACGGCCGCAGCCCACCGGCGATGAAGGCCAGGTGGGAGTCGGCGTTGCGCGGCTCGATGGCGCGCTGGGCGGCGTCGAGGTCGTGGCGGCGCTCCAGCCGATCGTGAGCATAGCCGGCGCCCTCCGGAAAGATGCGGCGCAGGGCGTCGACGTAGGTGGGCACCCGGGCCGGGCTCAGCCGCGCGGCGAGGCTGCGATCGAGGAAGCCGGCCGTGGTATGCGCGGACCAGTACAGGCAGGAGGCGTAGGGCGCCAGCGCCTCGCGATACTCGGCGGGCAGGCGCGACCGCAGCTCGAGGACCTCGAAGCGCGCGCGGGGCGCGAGCTCGAGGGTCAGGCCGAGTGGACCTTCATCCATGCGCGTCTGCCCCTTCCGGGCCGCGGAGCGGCGGACTCACGATCGCCGCGAGGCGCAAGGCCGTGAGCAGCCGGATGGCGAGCCACGACGGATCCAGCTCCGACTGCCGCAGGCCGAACTTCGGCGACCGCGGGAAGGCGTGGTGGTTGTTGTGCAGACTCTCACCGCCGGTCAGCCAGGCCAGCAGCCGCGAGTTGTACGCCGTGTTCTCGAAGTTCTGGCCACCCGCCCAGTGTCCGAGCCCGTTGATCAACGGGGCGCTCACGAAGACGAACAGGACGGCGTGGCCGAGCATCGCCACCACCCCCTGCCACCAGCCGATGAGCGAGCCACAGAGCAGGGTGCCCAGCCCGAGGCCCGTCCATCCCCAGGAGAAGACGCACCGATCCCACCGGTCGGGGGCGAGATCGGGGGCGAACTTCGCGACGGTAACGGGGTTCCGCGCTTCCTGGATGTAGTAGTAGACGTTCCCGAGCTGCACCTTCCAGAAGCCCAGGAGCTGGGGACTGTGGGGATCGCCCTCCCGATCGGTGAAGGTGTGGTGCTTGCGATGGACGGCCACCCACTGCTGGCGGACGGTTCCGGTTATCAGCCACAGCGCGGCCCGAAAGAGCAGCTCGACGACCGGCTGGAGCGACAGCGCCCGATGCGCCAGCGTGCGGTGGAGGTAAATCGAGGTGGCGAAGGTGGCGATCTGCGTGAGGACGATCGAAGTGATCGCGATGATCAGAATCTGAAGGCCCACGCCGGCTCCTTGTCTGTGGGGGCCATCACGCCGGATCGCGCGCGTAGAGTGGCGCGCGCGTGCGTGGGCCCTGTCCGATTCGAGGGTCACGGTGCTTGCGCATCAGCACCTGATAGAGGCCGAGCGAGCCGCCCTCGAAGGCGACGGCCGCGCAGGTCAGGTAGAGACGCCACGTCCGGAACGTGCGCTCGCCGGCCAGGGCCCGGGCCTCGTCCTCCCGCGCGCACAGCCGCTCGACCCACTGCCGGCAGGTGCGGGCGTAATGCAGGCGCAGCCCCTCGACGTCGGTGATCTCCCAGCCCGCGCGCTCCATCTCGGTGAGCGTTTGGCTGAATCCGGCCAGGTCGCCGTTGGGGAAGACGTGCCGGTAGAGGAACTCCGTCTGGCTCGTGGGCTTCCAGTGGAAGTCGTGGACGATCCCGTGGTTGAGGTAGAGCCCACCGTCCTTGAGCCGGGCCCGCACGCCGCCGAAGAAGGCCGGGTAGTTCGGGATCCCGACGTGCTCGATCACGCCGATGGCGGCGATCTTGTCGTACACGACGTCCGCGGGTAGATCCCGGTAGTCCAGGTGCGCCACGCGGCACACGTCCTGCAGCCTCTCGCGGCGTATGCGCTCGGTCGCGTAGTCGGCCTGCGCCCGCGACAGCGTCACGCCGTGGGCGCGCACGCCGTAGTGCCGGGCCGCCCACATGGCCAGGCTACCCCAGCCGCAGCCGATGTCCAGCAGGCTCTCCCCGGCGCGCAGCTCGAGCTTGCGGCACACGTGGTCGAGCTTGTCCTGCTGGGCCTGCTCGAGCTTGCCGTCGGGATCCCGGTAGTACGCGCAGGTGTAGACCATCAAGGGGTCGAGGAAGAGCTCATAAAACTCGTTCGACACGTCGTAGTGATGGGCGATGGCCCGGGCGTCTTCGGCTTTGCCCCGCACCTTCATGACACCACCTCTCGCATCCCGAAGATTCCGCCCAGCACCACGTGACGCCGCGTGGCCCCGGTGGCCAGCATCAGCCGCACCAGCATCTTCGCGCAGGCGTCGGGCAGGCGGCTGAGCTGGCGGTTCAGCCAGTTGGTCTCGCCCCGCCCGTAGCGCTGCACGATCTGCACGCCGTACGACTCGAGCGAGGCCCCGCGCCGCAGGTGCGCCGCGACCGCCTCGGCCGCCAGGATGCCGCTCCGGATGGCCGGTCCGATGCCCTCGCCGCTGAGGTCGCGGGCCAGCCCCGCGGCGTCGCCGACGATGCAGAAGGCGTCGCCGGCGAGCCGTCGCGGCGCCCGGCGCCGCACCACGTAGGCGTGGCCGCGGAACGGCGCGATCGGGAGATCGGCGGGCAGCCGTCCCGAGGCGTGCAACGACGCGACCAGCGCATCCCGGCGCCGGGGCAGGTCCGCGTCGGGCCCGGAGACGACGCCGATCCCGATGTTGAGCACGTCCTCCTTGGGGAAGCACCAGCCATACCCCTTGAGGTCGGCCTCCACGTAGAGCTCCGGCGCTCCATCACCGACGGCGTCGAGCCGGTCAGGCGGCAGGCGCGTCTCGCTCTCCTGGGCGATCACGACCTCCTCGCGCTCCGACACCTCGCCGAACGCCTTCGCCACCGGGCAGTGGTGCCCGCCCGCCCCGATGACGACGGGGGCGGTGAAGACTCCGCACTGACTCACGACGCGGATTCCGTCCGCATCACGGCTCACGGCGGTCACGCGCGCGCCTTCGCGGGCATCCGCCCCCGCGGCGCGCGCGCGATCCAGCAGGTGGTGGTCGAACTCACTTCGGACGATCCCGTAGCTGGCAGGCCGGCGCCAGCGCGTCTCGTGACGCGCACCGGCGAACCCGAAGCGACAGGCGGTGAAGGGCTGGATGGTGAGCGGATATTTCTCCGGGTCGACCTCCACGTCGGCCAGCGCCTGCGGCGTCACCCAGCCCGCGCAGACCTTGACGCGGGGAAACACCGCGGCGTCCAGGAGGAGTGGCCGGAGGCCGGCCCGGGCCAGGCGCCACGCGGCGGTGCTCCCACCGGGTCCCCCGCCGACGATGATCACGTCGTGCGCGGCCACGTCAGTTCCGCCAGAGGTCCACGTAGAGCCGGACCCGGTCAGCCAGGGACAACCGGATCTCCTCCATCGCGTCGGCGACCTTCATGGCGGCGAACAGGTCACCCTCGAGGTCGAGGGCCCCTTCGACGTAAGCCTCAGCGAAGTTGAGCGGGCTGGGGTCACGCATGAGGCGGATGAACGTCTCGGGGCGATGCACGACGGCCGTGCATACCGGCACACCGGTCCCCAGCGGGACCAGCGTGCCGTCCCAGAGGCGGAAGGCGACCCCGGCGGGAATGCGGGCGAAGACCACGCGGAGAATGGAGGCGGCTCGCCGCGAGCTGATGCGGCGCGGGAGCGGGATCATGAGGCGGCGGCGAGGACCCGTGTCATGCAGGCGTCGCGAACGGCAAGACCTTAGCAGAGTTACCCCGACGGCCGCAACAAGTAGCAGACCTTGACTCCAGGCGTCGCCTGAAGCAGCCTCGGGGGCCAGGGAGGGTGTGATGCCTGACACGGCGGTGCGAGAGCTGACCTACGGCGAAGCGGTCCGGGAGGCGATCGCCGAGGAGATGCGGCGCGACCCCCGCGTGTTCCTCATCGGGGAGGACGTGGCGGAGGCCGGCCATCCCTTCAAGACGCTGCTCGGGCTGGTGCAGGAGTTCGGGACCCAGCGGATCATCGACACGCCGATCTCCGAGCCCGGCTATGCCGGCATCGGCGTGGGAGCGGCCATGACGGGCATGCGCCCGGTCGTGGACGTGATGTTCGGCGACTTCATCACGCTGGCCATGGACCAGATCGTGAACCAGGCGGCCAAGGTCCACTACATGTCGGGGGGCAAGCTGAAGGTACCCATCGTCTTCCGCACCACGCTGGGAGCGACGCGCCGCTCGGCGGCCCAACACTCGCAGTCGCTCCACGCCTGGGTGAGCCACGTCCCCGGCCTCAAGGTCGCCCTGCCCTCGGGCCCCTACGAGGCCAAGGGGCTGATGAAGTCCGCCATCCGTGACGATAGCCCGGTGGTCATCTTCGAGGACAAGATGATGTACCGGGTCAAGGGCCCCGTCCCGGCCGAGGACTACACGATCCCCTTCGGGGTGGCGGAGATCAAGCGGGCCGGGACGGATGTCACCATCGTCGCCACCAGCAGCATGGTGACGGTCGCGCTGGGCGCCGCCAAGCTGCTCGAGGAGGTCGGCATCAGCGCCGAGGTGATCGACCCGCGCACGACCTATCCCCTGGACAAGCAGACGCTGATCGATTCGGCCCGAAAGACCTCGCGGGCCATCGTGGTGGATGAGGGCTACGAGCGCTACGGCGTCACCGCCGAGATCGCATCGGTCATTGCGGACGGCGCCTTCTATCATCTCGATGCGCCGGTCAAGCGCATCGGGGCCATGGACGTGCCGGTGCCCTTCTCACCGGTGCTCGAGGACCTCACCGTGCCCTCGGAGAAGTCGGTCTTCGAAGCGGCCCGGGCCCTGTGCGGCAAGGCGTGAGCTCATGCCGACCAACGTAATCATGCCGGCGCTGGAGCTGGCCCAGGAGACGGGCAAGATCCTCAAGTGGCTCAAGGCTCCCGGCGACACGGTGAGCAAGGGCGAGCCCATCGTGGAGATCGAGACGGACAAGGTCACCGTGGAGATCGAGGCCCCGGCCTCGGGAGTGCTGGGCGACGTGACGGCGCGGGCCGGGGACGTGGTGCCGGTGGGTACGACGATCGCGTTGATCGCCGGTGCTGGCGAGGCGGCAGTGGCTCGACCGGTGCCGGCCGGCGCGCCGGCGGTCGCGGCATTGTCTGGCCCGGTGGTGAACGTCGCCGGGCAGTCGCCACCCGCTGCGACCATCAAGGCCTCGCCGCTGGCCCGCAAGCTCGCCGAGGAGCATGCCGTCGATCTGGCCCGGGTGAAGACGAACAGCGGACGGATCGAAAAGGCCGACGTTCTGGCCTATGTCGAACGTCGGAAGGTCGCCCGCGCGGCCGATGGGACGGCGGCGCGCCTCATCGCGGCGTCACCGAAGGCGCGGCGACTGGCCGCCGAGCGCGGTCTGGACATCGGGACGCTTCACGGCTCGGGGCCCGGCGGCGCCATCCTCGCCGCGGATGTCGGCGCGGCGAAGGCGCCGCTGGTCGCGGCCGCGCCGCCGGCGACCGTGGGCGTCAGCAACGTCTGGCGCATCATGGCCGAGCGCATGACCGCGAGCTGGACGACCGCGCCCCACTTCTACCTGGTGCGCGAGGTCAATGTGAGCCGGCTGGTCTCCTGGCGGGAGAAAGCCAGCAAGCATACCGGCGCCCGGATCACCTACACGGATCTGCTGGTGAAGCTCGTGGCGGCCACCATCGCGCAGCACCCGGGCATGAACGCCGCGTGGAAAGACGGCACGATCGTCCGGAACGCCGACATCAACCTCGGTCTGGCGGTGGCCATCGACGACGGCCTAGTCGTCCCCGTCGTCCACCGCGCCGACACGCTGAAGCTTCCCGAGCTCGCCGCGCGTCGCGAGGACGTCGTGAGCCGCGCCCAGGCTGGCAAGCTGCGCCCGGCCGACATCCAGGGCGGCGGCTTCACCATCAGCAATCTGGGCATGTACGGCGTGGATGCCTTCAATGCGATTGTCAACCCGCCGCAGGCCGGCATCCTCGCCGTCGGGCGCATCGCCGACCGCGTCGTCGCCGTCAACGGCCAGCCCGCCGTCCAGCCGACCCTGGTACTGACGCTATCCTGCGACCACCGCGCGATCGATGGCGCCCGGGCCGCCCAGTTCCTGGGCGCCCTGGCCGATCTGATCGAGGAACCGGCGCTGCTGGTGTAAGCGTGGGCCTCCAGGCGGGCGCGAGGGAACCGGCAGGTATGAGGGTTCCCCTGGCCGTTATCCGAGTTGCGATTCTTTCCCTCGCTGTTCTCGTCGCGCCACTCGCCGTCGACGCGCAGCCGGCGGGGAAGGTCCCGCGGGTCGGCATCATGTTCAACCAGTGCCCGACGCCGCAATCGGCGCTTCCCTCGTTGCCGCAAGCGTTCCTGCAAGCTTTGCGGGACCGTGGGTTGGTCGATGGACAGAACGTCGCCCTGGAGGTCCGTTGTGCTGAAGGTAGGACCGAGCGCTTTTCCCCAATGGCTGCGGAGCTGGTGAACCTGAGGGTCGACGTGCTCGTCGCGGTCAGCACGCCGGGAGCGCTCGCCGCCAAGCAGGCGACCAGCACAATCCCTATTGTCATGCTCTCGGTGAGCGATCCTGTGGGGTCCAAGCTGGTCGACGGCCTGGCTCGGCCTGGTGGCAATGTCACGGGCTTGTCGATTCTCGCCCCCGAGCTGAGCGCCAAACGCCTGGAGCTGCTCAAACAGACATTGCCGACCCTCTCGCAGGTGGTGGTGCTCTGGAATTCGGCCAATGAGGGCATGCGGCTGAGGTTCCGAGAGACGGAGGTCGCGGCGCGAACGCTGGGCATGACGCTCCGGTCTGTTGCAGTTCGCAGTCCCGACGACTTCGACGCCGTCTTTGCCGCACTGACCAGGGATCGCCCTGAGTCGCTCCTGGTGCTCGCCGACACGGTGACCACGGCCAATCGGCAACGTGCCGTTGAATTTGCTGTTAGCAACAGGATTCCGGCCATCTACGAGACACGACTCTTCGTCGAGGCCGGAGGACTGATGTCCTACGGGGTCAACATGCACGAGCACTATCGACGCGCTGCCGTCTACGTGGACAGAATTCTCAAAGGCGCCAGGGCGGGCGACCTGCCCGTCGAGCAGCCCACCAGGTTCGAGCTGGTGATCAACATGAAGACCGCCAGGGTTATCGGTCTCACGATCGCGCCCTCGGTGCTACTCCGGGCGGATCAGGTGATCGAATGACGCTCCGTGTTGGCCGATTGGCATCGGGCGCTGCACGGAGACCCACGCGCGACGTAAGGAGGGACTGCTCGATGATGACGCAGAGTCCGGTCCGACGCCGAACCGTCGTCATCGGGACCGGCGAGCGGCAGATATGAAGCGCGCGACCGAGAACGCGCTCAGGTCCGTCTCGGCCGGCTTGTCGAGCATCTGCTCGGCCACGAGCTTGCCGCTGTAGGCTCCCAGCGTCAGCCCGGTCGGCCCATGGCCGGTGACCAGGAAGATTCCCCGGATGCCGGGGACGGGCCCCAGCACCGGCAACCCGTCCGGCGTGAGCGGGCGCAGTCCCACACGGATCTCGCGCACCTCGGCATGGGCGAGTCCCGGCGCCACGCGGAGCGCCTCGTCCAGCACCTCGCGCACCCCGGTGCTCGTCGTGTGGGGCGCGAAGCCGGATCCTGTCTCCCG
This sequence comes from Candidatus Methylomirabilota bacterium, assembly GCA_035457825.1. Lineage (GTDB taxonomy): Bacteria > Methylomirabilota > Methylomirabilia > Rokubacteriales > CSP1-6 > 40CM-4-69-5. The sequence goes on along the minus strand of DATIAY010000164.1, from coordinate 12,916 downwards.
AGTCGCCCCCGCGACCACACGGCTGTCCCCCCAGGCGACCAGGTAGTGCTGACGGAAGGCGCTCACCATGGGCCAGCGGCTCGTATCGGTGCCGGGAAGGCCCAGGTGGATGATCTGTCCGCGCTGGGGCACCACCGGGATGGCGATCCCGAGCTGTTGACCGAAGGCGTCCGACCAGGCGCCGCCCGCGATGGCCACGACGCCGGCGCCCACCGTCTCGCCGCCGACCACGAGGCCCCGCACCGCGTCACGCTCGATCACCAGCCGTTCCACGCTGCCCGGACGGACGACGAGGCCCCGGGCCTCGGCCGCCGTCCGCAGCGCGCGATTGAGCAGCCGGCCATCCACGCGGGCGGCCCGTCGGGAGTAGATGGCGCCGCGCACCGGCGCGAGCGGGGGAAACAGCGCGCGAGCCTCCGCGCCGGTCACCTCGTGGAGATCGGCGGCCGTCGGCCGCCCCCGCGCTCGCTGCCGCTCGAAGATGATACGGCGCGCATGTTCGAAGGGGGCCGTCTCATCGTCGGACACGGCGACCACCAGCTTTCCGCACTGCGCGTAGCCGGTGTCACCCGCCTGCTCGCCGCGAAGCCGATCGACCAGCGTGGGATAGTACTCGACCGCCGCCGCGGCCAGGCGAAACCAGGCCTCCGGATCGCGACTGTTTGTCTCCGGCGAGAGGATGCCGGCGCCGGCATCGGTGGCCCGGCCGAGGTCCGCCCGGTCCACCAGCACCGCGCGCGCGCCCGCGCTGGCCAGGTGATACGCGGTGGCGGTACCCAGGAGGCCGCCCCCCACGACGGCCGCGTCGAAGATCATGCGCGATTCTAGAGTCCGGCGCGACGAGCGGTCAACGCAGGTGGATCATCAGCGCACGCCGAGGAACATCTCGGGGAGCACCAGGGTGATCCAGGGCACGAACGACACGATCAGCAGGCCCGCCATGAGCACGAGCAGGTAGGGCCAGAAGAACGACATCACGCGGGCCATCGAGGAGCGGGCGATGCCGCAGGCGATGAACAGGGCCACGCCCACCGGCGGCAGAAAGAGGCCGATCCCCACGCAGGCGACGATGATGATGGAGAAGTGCAGCGTGCTCACCCCCATCTGGGTGGCGATGGGATAGAAGATGGGCCCCAGGATGATGACCGCGGGAAATCCCTCGAGCAGGGCGGCGAAGAAGATGAAGATCACCACGCTGGCCAGGAGGAAGAACCACGTCTGTCCCGAGATGGCGAGGATCCAGCCGGAGACCATCTGCGGGACCTGATCCCGGGCCAGGAGCCAGGTGAACACCGAGGCGCTGGCGATGAGCCACATGCCCACGGAGCTCAGCATGGCGCTCTCGAGGAAGAGCCGGGGCAGTTCGCGGAGTGGCGTCTCCCGGTAGACGCCCACGCCCAGGATCAGGGCGTACACGACGGCCAGGACCGCGGATTCGGTCACCGTGGCGGCGCCCGTGAAGATGCTGCCGAAGATGAGGACCGGCAGCATGAGCGGCAGGAGGGCGTGGAGCGCGGCCGATCCCAGGCCCCGCCACGACGCCCGGGCCGCCACCGGCCAGTCCTGGCGCCGGGCCTTGGCATAGATGAGGAGCATCAGCGCGGCCGCCAGCACGGCGGCCGGCAGAAAGCCGGCCAGGAAGAGCGCCGTCACCGAGATGTCGGCGATGGCGGCGAGGATGACCATGAGCAGGCAGGGCGGCACCAGGATGCCCATGGCCGAGGCGGCGCTCACGATGGAGACGGCTTCCTCGCGCCGGTACCCGGCCTTCTCCATCGAGGGGATCAGCAGCGCGCCCATGGCCGCCACATCCGCGGTGGTGGAGCCCGAGATACCCGAGAACAGCACCTCGGCCACGACCGTCACATGAGCGAGCCCGCCCCGCAAGTGCCCGACGAGAGCCATGGCCAGGTCCACCAGACGGCGGGAGATGCCTCCGGTTTCCATCAAGGCGCCCGCCAGGATGAACAGGGGGATGGCGAGCAAGACGAAGTTGTCCGCTCCGGCGATGAGCCGCTGGGGCAGCATGAGCAGGTTGGGCCCGCCTAGGATCATCAAGTAGAGGAGGGCGGGGAACCCCAGCGCCACCGCCAGCGACGCGTTCAGCATCAGGAGCAGGGCGAAGCCCGTGATCAAGAGCGTCGTCGAATCGATATGGGCCGGTGAGAAACCTGCCACGCGGGTGGCCAGACCAGAGATGATGACCAGCCCACCCGCGCCCGCCAGCACCGTCAGCAGTGGCCGCCTCGGCACCGCGGCCAGCTGGCCCAGCCCGAACAGCAGCGTGGCGGTGACCCCGACCATGAGCGCGGCCGGGTAGAGGCCCATGTCGAATCCGGCGCCCGCCGAGGGCTCGCCCCAGCGCAGCTGGAGCAGCCCCAGGCTCTGCCAGACGATGCAGGCGAAGAAGAACACCTCGATCAACCGGGTGGCCGCGTCGACGTAGGGGGTGGGTCGGGGACCGAGGCGGTCCATGAGGAGGCTGACACTGGGATGGGCGCGCCGCCGCTGCGCGGCCGCACCGCCCAGGAACGTCAACCACACCAGAACCAGGGTGGCGATCTCGTCCGATCCTGCGATCGGGCGATTGACGACGTAGCGAGAGACCACCCCGGCCAGCACCACGACAACCTGGACGGTCATGACCAGGATCGTGGCCGCCACGATGCCGTGGGCGAGGATGCGCTGAGGCCCCACCCGGCCCCCGGAGCCGATTACTTCTTGCTGGCCTTCTCGATCTCGGCGTAGAGCCGCCGCAGGAAGTCCTTGTCCACGCGATCCGCGAACTTCTCGTGCACCTTCAAGGACAGCTGGCGGAACTGCTCGCGGGCCTGCGGGGTGAGGGCCGTGACCTCGAGGCCAGCCTGCTTGATGCGCCGGACGGCGTCGGCGTCACGGTCCGCCATGGCCTTCCGCTCCCAGCGCCCGGCTTCCTTGACGGCCTGCACCAGGATCTCCTGGTTGGCCTTGGGCTGGGCGTCGAACCACTTCTTGTTGAACATCATGATGTAGTGCAGGAACCCGTGGCGACTCTCCGTCATGAACTTCTGGACCTCATAGAGCTTCACGTCCACGATGGTCCCGGCCGGGTTCTCCTGGCCGTCCACCAGCCCCTGCTGCAGCGCCGTGTAGAGCTCCTTGAAGTCCACGGGCGTGGGACTGGCTCCCCAGGCCTCGTACTGGGCCGAGAGGAGCGGAGAGGGGATGACGCGGATCTTCATGCCTTTGAGGTCGTCGGGCGTCCGGATCGGCTTCCGGCCCGACGTGATGTTCTTGAAGCCCGAGCTCCAGAAATCCACGCCTTTGAGCCCCTTGGTCTCCAGCGACTGGAGCAGCTCCTGACCGACGGGGCCGTCCAGCACCCTCCACATGGCGTCCTCGCTGGGCCACAGGAACGGAAAGTCCAGGACCATGACCTTGGGCACGAGGAGGGAGACGGTGGGGGGCGTCTGCTGCGTCAGCTCGATGGTGCCGAGACTGGTGCCCTCCACCTGATCCCGGAGCCCGCCCAGCTGCTGGGCGGGGAAGATCTGGACGTCGTAGTAGCCCTTGGTGCGCTGCTCGACGAGCTGCTTGAACATCTCGGCGGCCTTGTGGGGCGGGGTGATCGTCTGCTGATTGTGCGAAAACTTGATCACGACCTTGCCCTGCGCGGCGGGCCCGCCGCCATCGATCGCGGCCAGCAGCGTCAAGACCAGCAGCACCGCCACCACGCGCCCCACGATCCGCATCATGGACTGTCTCCTTTTCGGTTGCCCGGTGCCTCGCGGTCCCGGGACGGTCTAGACCGCGGCGGCCACGGCCGGTCGGCGGCGTCCCGCGCAGGCCGCGTCCAGCTCGGCCATCACCTGGGGCAGCGGGAGGACGTCGCCATACTTCATGTGGATCTCGAAGAGCGCCACCTTGTGGCTGGTCTGGCCGCGATCGGCCACGCACTCCTCCGGGATGATGACGCGCAGGTTGTAGGAGAAGGCGTCGATGGCCGTTCCCCGGACACAGCCGCTGGTCACCATACCGGTGACGATCAGGGTGTCCACCCGGTGGTAGATGAGATAGCTGGGCAGATCCGTGCCGAAGAAGACGCTGGGCCACGTCTTGGCGATGACGATGTCTCCGGGCTGCGGCGCGATGTCCGCGACGATCGTGTTGGCTTTGGGGTCCAGCATTCCCGGGTTCGCGATGGAGCCGCCGCCTTTCCAGCGCCCGCGCTCGCAGGTCGTGGTTCCCGATTTGGAGCGGCTGTAGAAGACCGGGATGCCGAGCGGGCGGGCGTGATCCAGCAGACGGCGGATGGCCGCCACGGCTGGATATCCGGTGGGGCTGTGGCCGAGGGGGAAGGCGCTATCCACGAAGCCGTACGTCATGTCGACTACCATGATGGCCGGCTTCTCCCCCATGCCGACCCGCCCCTGTCCCATGCCGCCTTTCGCATAGACCTGTCGCTCGGCCTCGGGAATCACATCGTCCCAGATCGCCATTGCCACTCCTCCATCGGAGATCGACCAGCGTCGGTAGCAGGACCGTCGCCCACCGGCGCGAACACCTAAGCACCGCTTCGCCGCGCCTGTCAAGGCCGCCGGGCGGCGTGGTTTAATAGGCCCTCGCCGCCATGAACGTCGTCGGACGATCGCTCAAGCGCAAGGAGGACCGCGCCCTCGTGGCCGGGCGCGGACGCTACCTCGACGATTTCACGCTGCCGGACATGCTGCACGTGGGCGTCGTGCGCAGCACCCATGCTCACGCGCGCCTGGGCAAGGTGACAGTGGACGAGGCGCTCGCCGGGCCGGGCGTGGTGGCGGCCTTCACGGCGGGCGATCTGCCCGAGCTGTCCGAGCCCATTCCTGCCTACGGGCAGCTCAAGAACTTCCGCGACTACGCGCAGCCCGTGCTCGCGCGCGACAAGGTCCGCTACGTCGGCGAGCCCATCGCGGCCCTGGTGGCCGACACACCCTACCGCCTGGCCGATGCCCTCGCCCGCGTCACCGTAGAGTACGAGGACCTGCCGGTCATCACCTCGACGGAGTCGGCGCTGGGCAGCGCCGCGCGCATCCACGAGGCATGGCCCGACAACCTGGCGGGGGTGTCTCAGCGAATCATCGGCGAGCCCGAGGCCGCGATGCGCGCCGCCGACGTCATCGTGCATGAGCGGCTCTACCATGCGCGTAGCGCCGGCATGCCCATCGAGCCCCGCGGGGTGGTGGCCTACGAGGATCGGCTCACGGGAGCGCTCGTCGTCATCACCTCCACCCAGACGACCTATCTCGTGCGCGGAGCCATCGCCCACGTGCTCGGACTGCCGGTGGAACGCGTCCGGGTGCTCGCCCCCGATGTCGGGGGTGGCTTCGGCGCCAAGGCCCAGACCTATGCCGAGGAGATCCTGGTGCCCGCCCTGGCGCGCCGACTGCAGCGGCCGGTGAAGTGGATGGAGAGACGGCGGGAGCACTTCCTGGCCACCTGTCACGATCGCGAGCAGACGCACGAGGTGCGGGTGGGATTCCGCCACGACGGCACCATCGTGGCCATCGACGGTACGTTCCAGGCGGACTTCGGCGCCTATACGATCCAGGACGACGCGGCGATCCTCAACACCATCGTGCACCTGTGCTCGCCCTACCGGGTTGCCCACTACCGCAGCGTCTGCCAGAACCTCGTCACCAACAAGACCTACAGCGCGGCGTACCGCGGCGCGGGGAGGCCGGAGGCCGCCTTCGTGATGGAGCGGCTGCTCGACATCGCGGCGCGTCGCCTGGGACTCGATCCGGCCGACATCCGCCGGCGCAACCTGATCCGGGCCGCGGAGATGCCGTACCGGCCCGGGCTGCCCTACAAGGACGGCGTGGACATCGTCTACGATCCCGGAGATTTCCTGGCCGCCTTCGAGCGGGCGCTCGAGCTCATCGGCTACCGCGAGCACCGCGCGCGGCCGGCGCGGCCGGCCGGGCCTCGACGCATCGGCGTGGGCGTGGCCTGCTACCACCAGGGCACGGCGCTCGGGCCCTACGAGGGCGCCAACGTGCGCGTCGATCCCAGCGGCCAGGTCTACGTCTTCGTGGGGTTCTCCTCCCAGGGCCAGGGCCACGCCACGACGTTCGCGCAGATCGCGGCCCAGGAGCTGGGGGCGCCATTCGACGCCGTCACCATCGTGGGCGCCGACACCGCCGCCTTGCCCTACGGGTTCGGCGCGCTGGCCAGCCGGCTTGCCGCCAACGCCGGTCCCGCCGTGGCCCGGGCCGCGCGCGAGGCCCGGCGCCGCGCTACCCTCGTGGCGGCGACGATGCTGGAGTGCGCCCCCGAGGATCTCGTGTCCGAGAACGGCCGCCTGCACGTCGTCGGCCTGCCCGAGCGGAGCGTGGCGCTGGGGGAGGTGGCCCGGGCCGCGGCCAAGGGCAAGGTCCTGGCCCCCACGGGAGAAGCGGGGCTGAACACCTGCGCCTACTTCTATCCCAAGACCGTGACCTGGGCCTTCGGGGCCCAGGCCGCCGCCGTCGAGGTCGATGTGGAGACCGGGGCGGTGCGCCTGCTCCGCTACGTCGCCGTGCACGACAGCGGCCGCCCGATCAATCCGATGATCGTGGAGGGCCAGCTCCACGGCGGGGTGGCCCAGGGCGTGGGCGCCGCCCTCATGGAAGAGCTGGTGTACGATGCCGGCGGCCAGCTGGTGACCGGGAGCTTCATGGACTACGCGCTGCCGCGGGCTGACGATCTGCCCGAGATCACCACGGCCCTGCTCGATCATCCCTCGATCATCAACGAGCTCGGCATCAAGGGAGCCGGGGAGAGCGGGGCCATCGCGCCGGGCCCGGCCATCGCCAACGCCATCGAGGACGCGCTGGCGCCGTTCGGGATCACGATCCGCGAGCTGCCGGTGACGCCGGCACGCATCTTCGAGATGCTCAGGGAGGCCAGGTAACGGGATGTTCAAGATGTGGCCGCAGGACTTCGACTGGTCGTGGCATTTGATCCGTCCCATCGCTGAAGGAATCTACGGGGGCGGCGAGTTCAACGAGATCCACCGGGCCGCGGAGCGCATGACCTTCGGCGACAAGGAGTCGTGGTACCGCGAGTGGCTGCGCCTGGCCGAGGAGATCGACGGCCGGGGCGCGCAGGCGGAGGCCGCCGGGCATCCGATCAGCGCCCGCGATCACTATCTGCGGGCCTGCAACTACTATCGCTGGGCCGAGTTCTTCCTGCTCCCCGAGGACCCGCGCCGGCGGCACACCTACGTGCGGTGCGTGGCCTGCTTTCGCGCCGCCGGCCGGTACTTCACGCCCCCGCTGGAGCAGGTGGAAGTCCCGTATGAGGGCACGACGCTGCCCGGCTACTTCTATCCGGCCCTAAACGCGGGTGGGGGCCAGGCCCCCGGCCTCCTGTATGTTGCCGGGGCCGACGTGCTCAAGGAGGAGCTCTACTTCCTGGGCGGACGCGCCGCCATCGAGCGCGGCATGGCGTTACTCGTCCTCGACATGCCGGGCCAGGGCGAGACGCTTCGTCAGCGCGGGATCGTGAGCCGCCACGATTACGAGGTGCCCGTGGGCGCGGCCGTCGACTATCTGCAGCGGCGGCCGGAGGTCGACCGAGAGCGGATCGCCCTGCTGGGCCGGAGCTTCGGCGGCTACTACGGGGCGCGGGCGGCCGCCTTCGAGAAGCGGTTGCGCGCCTGCGCCATCTTCGGCGCGCTCTACGACGGCGTCGATCTCTACGACACCTATCCCCCCATCCGGAACCAGCTGCGCTGGCTGACGGGCGCCAAGGACCTGGCGGATGCCCGCGAGCGCCTCAAGGCCTTTTCCCTCAAGGGCGTGGTCGACAAGATCTCCTGTCCGCTCCTCATCGTCCACGGTGAGGACGACCACCTGGTCCCCGCGCGGCACGCCCAGCGCACCTATGACGAGGCGCGGACGGACAAGCAGCTCATCCTGTACGGGCCCGGGGAGCCCGGGTCCATTCACTGCTCCTACGACGGCTTTCCCTACGCGATCCCGGCCATCTTCGACTGGCTCGCCGATCGGCTCGGGGTGAAGCCCGGGCGGTAGCCGGGCGATTGCTGGGCGGACGTCCTCGTCGGCTGGCAGCGTCACGCGCCGCTGCCGAACCCCCCGGCGGTGCGAACCGTCGCGGCCTCGCCCATGTGTCCGGACGAGTGGAACAGGGCCACGCCGCTCAGCACCAGAGCCCGCGGCCGGCCGGAGAAGACCTTCACCAGCATCTCGGTGCGAGCGCCGAAGGCGCCGTCGGCGGCGACGCGCTGGACGTTCTCGGCCGCTACCTGGCCTTCCCAGTCCTGAGACTTGAAGCCGCCGACAATCTCACGGGTGCGGCGGCCGACCGCGTCGCGATACTCCTGCAGCGCCCCGAGGTCGATCTGCCGCGTCAGCTCCGTGACCTCGGCGCTGGTCATGCCCGTGCCGATGTCACGCCGGCTGGTGCCGAGCCTCTTGAGCCAGGCGTCTTCGAGCACCTGAGATTGCCCGGCCAGCACCGGATTGACGATGACGTCCTCGGCCCGGGCGATGTGCCACAGCAGCCAGGCCAGCGAGTTAAGATCCTCGCGCGGGCGCACGCGCATCTGCGCGTCGCTCAGGCCGGTGAAAGTGCGCTCGGCCGCCGACATCTTGTTGCCGCCCACGGCGGCCGAGTGCACCATCGCATGCTGGCTCAGAAACAGGTCGCGAGCGTCCATGGGGTTCCTCCTAGAGCACCGATCGTACGAGGCCGCCATCCACGAGGATCGTGGTCCCGGTGATGTAGCTGGACTTGCCCGAGGCCAGGAACGCCACCAGATAGGCCATCTCCCGGGGCTCGCCGATGCGGCCCACCGCGGTCTCCTTCGCGCGCTGGGCCAGCGCCTCCTCGAAGGAGATGCCGAGGTCCTTGGCCCGCGCGGCGGTGTTGGAGAGCATCCGCTCGCTCCGGATGACGCCCGGGCACACGTTGTTGACGAGGATGCCGTCGCGGCCGACCTCATCGGCCAGGCTCTTGGCGAACGCGACCACGCCCATGCGGGTGGCGCCGGAGAGCGCGAGGTTGGGAATGGGCTGATAGACGGTGCTGGCCAGGATGTTGATGATGCGGCCGCCCCCCTGGCGCTTGAGATGGGGCAGGGCCTCCCGGGACATCCGCGCGAAGAACAGCAGCGAGCGCTGCACCGCGGTGGCCCACTGCTCTTCCGTCGCGGTCTGGGCGCGGGCCAGGGGAGGGCCGCCGGAGTTGTTGACCAGGATGTCGAGACGGCCGAACCGGTCCACGGTGGCCGCGATCAGGTCCCTGATCGTCTCGGGTCGATCCAGATCGCCGGCGAAGGCCAGGGCATCGCTTCCGGTCGCGTCGTGGATCTCCTTCGCGGCCAGGTCCAGGTCGGCCTGCGACCGGCTGCACAAGGCTACCTTGACGCCTTCCTGGGCCAGCACCTCCGCGCACGCCCGCCCCAGGCCCTTGCTCGCGCCACCGACGACCGCCACCTTGTCCTTGAGCTCGAGGTCCATGGACCGTGTTATCCGGGCAAAGGCCAGACTTGTCAACGCGGGGCCGGCCGGCGCACTATCTGCGGCCAGGGGGTCGATCGATGATCGAGGTGCGCCGCCTGGGGCCGCAGATCGGGGCCGAGATCCACGGGGTCGACGTCAAGACCCTCGACGACGCGGACTTCGCCGCGATCTATCGCGCGTGGCTTCAGTGCAACGTCCTCGTGGTCCCGGGCCAGGAGCTCGAGATCGACGATTTCCTGACCTACAGCCGTCGCTTCGGCCTCGTGCACCCCCACCCCTCGAAGACGACGCGCCACCCGGACTATCCGGAGATCACCCTGCTGGGCGTCAACAAGTTCGGGGCGGACGGCGCGCTCGACATGGCGATCTATCGCCGAGGTGCCGAGGGCTGGCATACCGACGGCGCCTACGATCAGGAGCCCTTCAAGGCGACCCAGCTCTATGCCCTCGCCGTGCCGAGCACCGGGGGCGACACGCTGTTCGCCAGCATGTACGCGGCCCACGACGCGCTCCCGCCCCGGCTGCGGCAGCGCCTGCAGGGGCGTCGGGGGGCCTTCGCCTACGGCGGCCGCCGGAAGGCCACGGCCCTGCTCAACGAGGAGGATCGCGACTGGAAGCCCGTCTTCCATCCGATCATCCGCCCCCATCCCGAGACGGGACGCCAGGCCCTCTACTTCGATCCCGGCAAGATCCTGAGCATCGAGGGGCTCGACGAGGGGGAGAGCGACGCGCTGATCGAGGAGCTGGAGGGCTACATGGTCCAGCCCGATGGTCAGTACCGCCACAAGTGGCGCAAGGGCGACATCGTCATCTGGGACAACCGCTGCTCGTACCACAAGGCGGCGGGCGACTACCCGCCCGCGGAAGACCGCATCCACTGGCGCGTGTCGATCAAGGAGCGCCCCGGCGCCGCGCGGTCGGCGGCCGGATGATGTACGAGGGCTTCCGCCGCTTCGACATCGCCACCAGCGATCCGGAAGTCACCATCCGCGGCGTCGTGGGAGGCTCCGGGCCGCCCCTGCTCCTCCTGCACGGCAATCCGCTGACGCACATCCACTGGCGCCTCGTTGCGCCCCGGCTGGCCCAGGAGTTCACCGTCGTGGCCACCGATCTGCGCGGCTACGGCGACAGCGGCAAGCCCCGCGGCCTGCCCGATCATTCCAACTACTCGTTTCGCCGCATGGGGCTGGACCAGGTGGAGGTGATGGACAAGCTCGGCTTCCCACGCTTCATGGTGGCCGGCCACGACCGGGGCGCGCGCACCGCGGTGCGCATGGCGCTCGACCATCCGGGACGGATCGTCCGGCTCGCCACCGTGGACATCCTGCCCACCCACCACGTGTGGACGCATGTGACGCGCGAGTGGGCGCTCAACTCCTATCACTGGGCGTTCCTGGCCCAGCCTTACGACTTCCCCGAGCGGCTGCTGGCCGGCCGCGAGGAGTACTACATCCGGCTCAAGCTCGGCTCTCACGGCATGGGCAAGGGCGGGATCACCGAGGAGGCGCTGCAGGAGTACATCCGTTGCTGCACGCCGGAGAGCATCCACGGGGTGTGCGAGGATTACCGGGCCGGCGCCACCATCGACTTCGAGCTGGACAGCAAGGATTTCGACGCCGGGCACAAGGTCACGTGCCCCGTGCTGGTGATCGTCGGCGGCCAGAGCCACACCGCCCGGCTCTTCGGCTACGAGAAGGCGTGGTCGTCCTACGTCACCGACCTCGTGCGCTGCGTGGCCCTACCGTGTGGCCACTACCCCGCCGAACAGGCCCCCGAGGAGACGTACACCGAGCTCCGCGCGTTCTTCACGGGCTGAGCGCCGCGGGCTCGCCGCCGAGCACCTAAAGCAGATGAACAAGCTTCCGGGGAACGTGCTATGCTGCCTTTCCAATGGCGAAGTTGCGTAACGCGGTTTGCCCCACCTGTGGTGCCGACGTGAGCGTTACCTACTGGCCCTTCAGTGTGCCGCTCTACACCGTCCACGTCATCCGGGGCTCCCAGCGCGACTGCAGGAGCTCCCTGCGCCCGGTTGAGGTCCATCCCGAGAACGACCGGCTGCGACCCGCGTAGAGCGCTCTCCGCGGTATCGATCTGTTGGTAGAGGAGAACTGGGAGAAGACTACCCTTCTCCCAGAACCGGGAGGTGTCTCATGCAACTGCAAGTACCGTGGCTCAAACCGGCCGTGTGGGGTGTGATCGTCGGCGCTGTCGGAACAATGATCGTCGGCTTTTCCTGGATGGGATGGGTCCTCGGCGCCACCGCCGAGCGGATGGCGGCGGAGCGCTCCAGCTCGGCCGTGATCGTCGCGCTCACCCCCTCCTGCGTCGCCCGCTTCCTGCAACAACCCAACGCTGCCGTGAAGCTCGCCGAGTTCCGGAAGATCGACACGTGGCGGCAGGGGCAGTTTGTCGAAGAGGGTGGCTGGGCTACTCCGCGCGGGGACAAGACGCCCAACTCAGGACTGGCGCACGCCTGCGCCGAGGAGCTCGTGAAGGCCAAGATCTAGCCAGCCCCCGAGGAGACGTACCCGGAGCCCCGCGCGTTCTTCAAGGGCTGAGCGCGCGCGCTCAGGGCAGGCTCAGCGCCACCAGCTCGGCCGGGATGTTTGCGCCGCCGACCGGGATGACGATGTACTGCCGGCCCCGCGCCATGTACGTCATGAGCGCGCCGTGGGCATTTGCGGGCAGCTCGATCTGGGCCAACAGCTCACCGGTCTTCTTGTCGAACACCTCGAGCGATGGCTCCAGCGTGGCGAACGTCCGGATTTCCGCCCACGGGCGATCGTGGGCCCGTCGCACGCCGGTCGCGCGGCCCTCCTGAGCCGCGAAGAGCAGTGTCCGCGTCACGAGCGGGAATCCCCGGCGCGGCGAGCCGAGGCGCGGAAGGTCGAGGGGCACTAGCAGAGGGTGTTTCCGGGGACCCTCGCCGAGCGGCACGGTCCACGCATGATCGCCGGTGTTGAGGTCGATCGCGACCATCCGTCCGAACGGAGGCTTGAAGAGCGGCAGGCGCTCGGGACCGGGGAGCCCCTGGGTACGCCCCACGTACCGATCCGCGAGTGGAACCGGGGCGCCGGGCCGGGTCAGCCTGGTCACGATGGGCAGCGTCCGCGACGTCACGTAGAGCCAGCCGGTGGCGGGATCGACGGCGGCGCCGGACCAGCTCGCGCCACCGGCCTGGCCCGGCACGAAGATCGTGCCACGCTCGCTGGGCGGCGTGTAGAGCGGTCCCCAGTCGTACCGGTCGAGGATCGCGAGCGCCTGCTGACGTAGCTCCGGCGTGAAGTCGATCACGTCCTCCCGCCGCACGCCCTGCCGCTCGAAGGGGGCGGGACGGGTCGGGAACGGCTGGGTCGGGGCCGTCCGCTCGCCGGGCACGGTGGACTGGGGCACCGGCCGGTCCTCGATGGGCCAGACCGGGCGGCCGGTCA
>DATIAY010000163.1:0-2762 GCA_035457825.1 Candidatus Methylomirabilota bacterium | reverse complement strand
TCGCTGGGGGGGGGGCTGTAGCGGTCCGCTGGCTCAGGGCAGGCCGGCCCGGATCCGCCGCGAGAAGTCGGGGGCCTGGTCGGCGGCCTGGGCGGCCGCGTTGATATGAACGCGTCGCTTCAGCTCGGCGAAGGGCAGGCTACGATCGAGGCGTCCCCCGTCGTAGACGTACTCCGGTGCATAACCGCTGAGGAGAATCTTCCACGAGTACGGGATATGGCCGGGATTCACGGTCGCATGGGCCAGGATCATGGTGGTGCAGTTCGTGGTCAGGGTGTTGTAGAACCGGGGCCGAGTCCGGAGCTCGTTGATGTCGCGTATGTAGTTGAGGAAGACGCGACGCCCGTTCTCGAGTGGCCCGATGGCCCGGAAGAGGTAGACGTCTTCCGGCGGCGACTTCCGGTAGTTCGTCCGCACGCGGATGACGTCGCGCTCGTCGGCGACCACGTAGAACAGCTCGTACTGCCGAAAAAACCCGGCGACGGACGAGTACTGCTCGGTGCGCTCCTTGCGCACCTCGATGGAGATGGCTAGATGATCGTCACCAAAGCCGAAACTGAGGAAGATGTGGGCGATGGCCGGGCCCATCCAGTAGACAGCGATGAGGTCGACGCGGTCGAGGCGGGACAGGTCGAACGTGCGATCGTAGTACGCCGGCGTGAAGTCAGTCTCCGTGCGGTAGTCGAAGTTCCGGATGTTGTGGACGGTCACACGATCGCCGTCGATGGTGGCGTAGGGAAGCACGGCCACCTCCGGCTGCCAGTCGCGATCGTTCGACGGCGTCGCGCTCCCCCAGGCGACCAGGACCAGGGCCAAGGCCACGGCAAAGCCGATGGCCGCCCGCCAGCGCGCCCGCCGCACGGCCAGGGCCGCCACGGCGATCAGGCCGAGCGCGGCGAAGCCCCAGGCGAGGACCGTGCGGACCATCTCGGATCCCGGCGCCAGGTAGAAGAGGGCCAGGGCACCCCAACCGGTGGCCACGGCGATCACGAGGCCGAGCCCGACCAGACCAAAGCCCGCGGCGATCTGGCGGGTCACGGGCGGGAGCCTCCCGGTATCGCCGCGTGCTCGAGGAGGATGCGGCGGACTTCCTCGATCGCTTCGGGCTGGCCCGGGACGGAATGGTTCCAGCGGACCACCAGCTCGGACACGGCCTCGTCGATGTGGGCGCTCCGATAGGCCACGACCCCGTCGTCTCCTTCCTCCTTTGGCCCGCCACCCTCCATTGCGATCACTTCGGCCTGAGGCCCACCTGTCCAGAGCGCGGGAAAGCTACCACGCATGCTTCGCAAGCAGAATACGACCTTGGTCTCATCGGTGAGCAGGGAGCGGCGTCAGGCGGCCGTGGGAGATTCGGGTCGCGCCGCCAGTTGGGCCGTCTCCGCCGGTCTCCGACGCTCCGTCACGTGGTGCACGACACGTTCGAGCACCTTTCTGATCAGGATCGCCGCGGCAGCGTTCGCGGCGGCCACCGCGATCCTTTCGATGACCGGGGGCTCGGCGCCCCCGCGGGCGGGTCCGGCGATCGCACGACTCAGTGTGGACTGGACGCGACCCAGCCGCGCGCCCAACCGCTGTCGCCGGCGGTCGCGCCAGATGCTCAGCCACACCAGGCCGGCGGCGGCCCCCACCAGCGCGACGCTCGTCAGCGCGATCTCCGGTCCATGCCGGCGCAGTTGCAGCTTCACGTCGAGCGCCTCGCGCCGGCGCCGGTCGAGCTCGCTGACGAGCTGGCCCAGGTCCTCCTGCAACGCAGTGACCTCGGCCTGCCGCTGCCGTACTGTCTCGCGCGGCGAGCCCGCATCCCCGCCCGTGGCGCCGGGCGTCGTGACTCGCAGATCTAGGCCAGTCGCTCTTGCGTCCATTGCACGCCCTCTTTCAGTGTTTTGAGGGTGACGGCCAGTGGCATGACCCGTCGCCTCCAGCTGATGTACCCGATCACTGCGCCGAAAACGAGCAGGACGGCCGCGATGATGAGAGCCGCCAACCAGGCCGGGATCCAGACGGCCAGGCCGAGCACCAGGGCCATGAGGAGCGCGTTCACCCCCATCAAGACGCACACCACGGCGATGGCGCCGCCCTTGACCATCGCAAGGTAGGACTCGAGATCGGCTCTGATCTCGGCCCGGGCCAGCTCGGCTCCCTTCTGGACCAGGAGCGAGGCCTTGCCCAGGATGTCGCCGATCAGCTCACGCGTGGACATCGTCTCCGCCGGTTCTCTTCGTTGCACGATCGTCGCCATGTCCCCCTCCTCTGCACTGTCATGCCGAACCAGAAGCCGGCCCGCAGCCGCCGATCACGCGCTGAACACGCTGGCCGCCCGACGGTCAAAGCGGACCGCCACTCGCTGCCCCACCTCGAGCGCTTCCGTGGGATCGACCTGGACCCGGATGCGGGAGCCGTCGTCCAGGGTCACGTGGCAGTCGATCACGTTGCCGAGAAAGGTCACGTCGGCGACCTTGCCGGGGACCGCCGCCGGGGTGTCGGTGGTCGATCCCGGAGGGAGCACGGCCACCCGGAGGCTCTCGGGGCGGATCGCCACCTGCACCGCCTGGCCTTCGGCCATGCGCTCCGGCAAGGCCAGGCTGATCGGATGGTTGCCGCCGACGGCGACCAGGCTGTCGTCCCCCGCAGCCCGCAGCACTCGCCCGGCAATGAGGTTCACGAGACCCATGAAGTCCGCCACCACCTTGTTGGCCGGCCGCGTATACACATCGCGCGGCACGCCGTACTGCATGGTCTCCCCCTGGTGCATCACCGCG
>DATIAY010000162.1:0-18766 GCA_035457825.1 Candidatus Methylomirabilota bacterium | reverse complement strand
GGCCCCCGACCCCGATCAATCCGCGAAGCCGATCACGCGCGGATCGTCGGAAACGCGCGACCGCTTCGGCCCCTCCGCCTTGCGGCGGGTCTTGGGGCCGCGGGCGATGGCGACCTTCCCTGTCCGCACGAGCTCCTGGATCCCCATGGGGCGTAGCAGCTCGATCAGCGCCTCCAGCTTCTCCTCGTCGCCGGTGGCTTCCAGCGTGAAGCTGAGCGGCGTCACGTCGACGACCTTGGCCCGAAAGATGTCGACGGTCCGGAGGATCTCGGCCCGGTGCTGGGGCTCGGCGTTCACGCGGATCAGCATCAGCTCGCGCTGGACGTGGTCCTCGTCGGTCAGGTCCGTGACCTTGATGACGTCGATGAGCTTGTGCAGCTGCTTCATCACCTGCTCGATCACGAACTGGTCGCCGTAGACCACGATGGTCATCCGGCTCACCGTGGGGTCGAGCGTCTCCCCCACCGACAGACTCTCGATGTTGTAGCCACGGGCCGAGAACAGCCCGGCCACCCTGGACAGCACGCCGAAGCGGTTCTCCACCAGGACGGAGATGGTGTGCTGGCGGGGCTCGCCGCCGTTTTGCATCTCAGAACCCCGTCTGGGCCCGGGCGGCCCTGTCCTTGACCGCTCGGCTGGGGCGCTCCAGGATCATGTCCTTGTTGGCGCCGCCCGCCGGCACCATGGGAAAGACGTATTCCCATTTGTCGACGAGGACGTCGACCACCACCGGTCCCGGCGTGGCGAAGGCCTTTTCCAGCGCCGGCACCACCTCGGCGGGCTTGCTGGCTCGGATCCCCACGCAGCCGTAGGCCTCGGCCAGCTTCACGAAATCCGGGCTGCGGTCGAGGTCGATGGCCACGAAGCGGCCCTTGTAGATGATCTCCTGCCACTGGCGCACCATGCCGTGCCCGCCGTTGTTGATGATGATCGTCTTCACGGGCAGGTTGTGGTCGTAGCAGGTGGCCAGCTCCTGACTGTTCATCACAAAGGAGCCGTCGCCATCGATGTTCACGACGAGGTCATCCGGGTGCGCCGCCGCCACCCCCATCGCCGTGGGCAGGCCGTAGCCCATGGTCCCCAGGCCGCCCGACGTGCACCAGCGCCGCGGATGCTTGAACTTGTAATACTGGGCGGCCCACATCTGATGCTGGCCCACCCCGGTGATGATGAAGGCCTCGCCGCGGGTCAGATTGGAGACCTCCTGCATCACGTACTGGGGCTTGATGACGCTGTCGTCCCACTCGTAGTGCAGCGGGTAGCTCTTCCGCCACTCGGCGAGCTGGGCCAGCCACTGCTTGCGCGCTTCCCGGGCCACGGAGACGGGCGCGCCCGCCAGCTCCTCGCGGACAGCCTCCAGCAAGGCCCGCAGCACGCGCCGGCAGTCGCCCACGATCGGCACGTCGACCTTGATGTTCTTGGAGATCGACGAGGGGTCGATGTCGATGTGGATGATCTCGGCACCAGGCGCGAACGCCTCGACCTTCCCCGTCACCCGGTCGTCGAAGCGGGCGCCCACCGCGATGAGGACGTCGGAATGGTGCACGGCCATGTTGGCGTAGTAGGTGCCGTGCATCCCCAGCATCTCCAGCGAGAGCGCGTGCTCGGAGGGGAAGGCTCCCAGGCCCATCAGCGTCGTCGTCACCGGGATCTGGGTCAGCTCGGCCAGCTCGCGGAGCTCCGCGTCGGCGTCGGCGGAGATGACACCGCCCCCCACGTAGAGCACCGGCCGCCGCGCCGACAGCATCAGCCGGGCCGCCTTCTTGATCTGCCCCGGGTGGCCGTCGTAGTTGGGGTTGTAGGAGCGCAGCTGGACACGCTCCGGCCACACCAGCTCGGCTTCCTTGACCAGGATGTCCTTGGGCAAATCGATATGCACCGGACCCGGCCGCCCGGTGGCCGCGATGTGGAAGGCCTCCCGGATCATGGGCCCCAGGTCCTTGCCGTCCTTCACCAGGAAGTTGTGCTTGGTGCAGGGCCGGGTGATGCCGCAGTTGTCGGCCTCCTGGAAGGCGTCGTTGCCGATGAGGTGTGTGGGCACCTGGCCCGTGAAGGCCACGATGGGGATGGAGTCCATGTAGGCGTCCTGCAGCGCGGTGACCAGGTTCGTGGCGGCCGGGCCCGAGGTCACCATGCACACGCCGACCTTGCCCGTCGTCCGCGCGTAGCCCTCAGCGGCGTGGCCCGCCGCCGCCTCCTGGCGGACCAGAATGTGGCGGAGCCCTTCGAAGTCGTACAGGGCGTCGTAGACGGGAAGGACCGCACCCCCGGGCAGGCCGAAGACGGTCTCCACCCCTTCCCGCTTGAGACACTCGAGAACCATGCGCGCGCCCGACATTCTCACGTCAGTCCCTCCCAGCTCCTCGTCGCCCTAGAGCAGTCCGGCCGTGGCCAGAGCTTCCTTGATGTCCTCGATGGCATCCCCGTCCGGCGTCCCCAGCGGCGGACGGCACGGGCCGCCGTACAACCCCTGCAGATCCAGCGCCGCCTTCAGCCCCCCGATCCCGTGGCGGCCCGCAATGGCCCGGTCGGCCGGCATCATGCGAGCGGCGATCTCCCGAGCCTCGTCCCAGCGCCCGGCCCGGGCCAGCGCATACACGTCGCACCACTCCCGGGCCGAGATGTTCCCCAGGGCCAGGATGCCGCCCGAGGCGCCGATGGCCAGCCCCGGGAGCAGCGCGGAGGCCGCCCCCACCAGCACCGAGAAGCTCTTGGGCGTCTGGTCGAGGATCTGCGCGCACTGGGGAATGTTGCCCGACGAGTCCTTGATCCCGCAGACGTTGGGGTGGGCGGCGATCTTGGCCACCGTCTCCGCCTCCATGTTGATCCCGGTGTTCAGCGGGAAGTTGTAGATCATCACCGGAACGGGCGAAGAATCGGCCACGGCCAGGTAGTGCCGCACCTGGGCCTCCGGCCGCCCGAAGGGGCGCGTGAAGTAGTGCGGGGTGATGACGATGACCGCGTCCGCGCCGAGCTCGGCGGCCCGTTTCGACTGGCGGATCGTGTGCAGCGTGGAGTTCGTCCCGGTGCCGGCGATGAACCGCTTGTCCCGGGGAATGGCCTCGCGCGCCGCCGTCAGCACCTGGTCGCGCTCGGCCTCCGAGAGCATGGGGAACTCGCCGGTGGAGCCGAGCACCACGTAGCCGGCCAGCGCCGTGACGTTCCACTTGCGCAGATTCGCGGCCAGACGGTCGGGAGCCACGTCATCGCCGCGGAACGGGGTCGTGACCGGAATGAAGACACCGTCGAAGCTAGGCATGGGACTCTCCTCCGGCCGCCTCACGCTCCTTGAGCCGGGCCTGGGCGGCGGCGAGACGGGCGATGGGGATCAGGAACGGCGAACAGGACACGTAGGTCATCCTTACTTGATGACAGAACTCCACCGACGAGGGCTCGCCGCCGTGCTCGCCGCAGATCCCCACCTTGAGATCAGGGCGGGTTCGCCGGCCCCGCTCGATCCCGATGCGGATCAGCTCACCAACCCCTTCCCGGTCCAGGACGGCAAAGGGATCGTGCGGGAGCAGGCCCTTCTGCAGATAGTCGGGCAGGAACTTGGCGACGTCGTCACGGCTGTAGCCGTAGACCAGCTGGGTGAGATCGTTGGTCCCGAAGGAAAAGAACTCCGCATCCCGCGCGATCTGATCGGCGATGAGCGCCGCCCGGGGGACCTCGATCATGGTGCCGATCGTGTACTTGACGGGCACGCCCAGCTCGGCCACCACGCCGTCGGCGATCCGCTTGGTCTGCTCGTAGGTGAGCCGCATCTCGCCGACGGTCCCGGTCAGGGGGATCATGATCTCGGGCTCGACCTTTCCCCCCTGCTCGGCCACGGTACAGGCCGCCTCCATGATGGCCCGCACCTGCATCCCGTAGATCTCCGGATGGGTGATGCCCAGGCGGCAGCCGCGATGGCCGAGCATCGGGTTGGCCTCCTGCAGGGAGCGGACCTTGGTCATCATCTCCTCAAGCCGCTGCCGCGCCGGGCTGATGCCCCGGGCTTCCAGGCGCGTGTACTCCTCCAGGAGGTCGGTGTAGCGCGGCAGAAACTCGTGCAGGGGCGGGTCGAGGAGGCGGATGGTCACCGGCAAGCCGGCCATGGCCTGGAAGATGCCGATGAAGTCGTCGCGCTGAAGGGGCTGGAGCTTGGCCAGGGTGGCGCGCCGGGAGGCGGAGTCCTCCGCCATGATCATGTCGCGCACGAGGGAGATACGCTCCGCTGTGAAGAACATGTGCTCGGTGCGGACGAGCCCGATGCCCTCGGCGCCGAACTCTCGAGCCTTGCGGGCGTCCTGGGGCGTGTCGGCATTGGCCCGCACCCCGAGGCTGCGGTAGCGGTCGGCCCAACCCAGAAACGTCCTGAACTCTTTCTGCATCTCCGGCTCGATCGTCTGCACGCCGTCGAGGATGACCTCGCCGGTGTTGCCGTCGACCGAGATCACGTCGCCCTCGCGGACGATCCGGCCGCCCGCGACGAACACCCGGCGGTCCATGTCCACCGCCACATCGCCGGCGCCGACGACGCAGGACTTGCCCATCCCTACCGCCACCACGGCCGCGTGTGAGGTGCGCCCGCCCCGGGCGGTGACGATGCCCTGGGCGGCGTACATCCCCGCCACGTCTTCTGGCGAGGTCTCGGCACGAACGAGGATGACCCGGCGTCCGGCCTTGGCCCACTCCACCGCCCGATCGGCGTCAAACACGACCTCGCCCACCGCTGCCCCCGGTGAGGCCGGCAGGCCCCGGGCCAGCAACCGCTTGGCCTCCACCGCCCGGGCTTTGGCCTGCTCATCGAAGACGGGATGCAACAGCTCGCCCAGGGTCTGCGGCTTGACCCGCAAGAGCGCCGTGTGCTGGTCGATCACGCTCTCGCCGACGAGGTCCACGGCCACCCGCACCGCCGCCGCCGCCGAGCGCTTGCCCGAGCGTGTCTGCAGGAGGTAGAGGGTGCCTTCCTGCACCGTGAACTCGATGTCCTGCATGTCCTTGTAGTGGCGCTCCAGGCGGCCGGCGATCTCGAGGAGTTGATCGTAGATCTCGGGCATCCGTTGGTGCAGGGCGTCGATCGGCATCGGCGTGCGGATGCCGGCCACCACGTCCTCGCCCTGGGCGTTCGAAAGGAACTCGGCGTAGAAGCGCCGCTCGCCCGTCCGGGGGTCGCGGGTGAAGCCCACGCCCGTTCCCGAGGTCTCGCCGAGGTTGCCGAAGACCATGGCCATGACCGTGACCGCCGTGCCCCAGTCGTCGGGAATTGCGTTGATCCGCCGGTACTCCACCGCCTTCTTCGCGTGCCACGAGTCGAAGACGGCGTTGATCGCCAGCCGAAGCTGCTCGTGCGGATCCTGAGGAAAGGGGTTGCCCGTCCGCCCGCTCACGATGTCCTTGAAGGTCTGGGTGAGCTTGCGCAGCTCGGCGGCTGGCACCTCGGGGTCGCTCCCGACGCCGAGCCGGATCTTCAAGGCCTCGAGCTGCTCGTCGAACACCTCGCGCTTGATCCGGAGCGCCACGCTGGCGAACATCGTGATGAAGCGGCGGTAGCAGTCCCACGCGAATCGCTCGTTTCGGGTGCGGGCCGCCAGGCCCTCCACGGTGGCATCCGTCAAGCCGAGGTTGAGGACGGTCTCCATCATGCCCGGCATGGACGTGCGCGCACCCGAGCGCACGGAGACGAGCAGCGGCTGTTTGGCGTCGCCCAGGCCGAGCCCGGCGTCGCGCTCAAGCTTGGCCAGCCCAGCCAGCACCTGGTCCCACAGGCCCTCCGGCCACTCGTGGCCGGCGCGGTTGTAGTGGGCCCAGGCCTGGGTCGTAATGGTGAAGCCGGACGGGACCGGAATGGCGAGGTTGGTCATCTCGGCGAGCTCGCAGCCCTTGCCGCCGAGCAGATTACGCATCAGGGACGAGCCCTCGGCCTTGCCCCGGCCGAAGGAGTACACGTACTTGGTCATCGCCCCGGAACCACCCTTCGGCATTACTGGATCCTCACCACCATCGGCGCTGAAACTCCCTCCTGCTCCAGCCTGGGACCGAGCACCGGCCCCAAAAACTGAGGGCCACGGGTGCGCTCACCCGTGGCCCTCACACCGCCTCCGCCACGGGCTGACTCCTGCCCGTGGCATCCGTCGCGCGCTAGGTCGCGGATGCTCCGGGCAGGCCCGGCAGCGCCAGGAGAATAAGGCCCCGCGACAGCACGCGCAAAGTCATTTCAGGGGAGTATACGGGGCGTGCCGGCGGGCGTCAAGGCCGCCCCGGCGGGGCCCTCACCGGCTGCGCGCCCTTCGCGCCACCGCCTCGGCTCCGAGCACCAGAGCCTCCACCGCGATCACGTGCTCGCGCATGGCCCGCTCGGCTCCGGCGTCGTCGCGTTGCCGGATGGCCTCCAGCACCCGCCGGTGGTCCTGATGGGAGCGCTGGGGCCGGCCCGGGGCGTGAAGCGACTCCTCACGGCTCTGCGTCAGCAGATCCATGATGGCGTGCACGATTCGGGTGATGGCCTGATTGTGGGCGGCCGCGGCGATGGCCGAGTGGAACTGGCCGTCCTGCGTCAGCCCCGTCCCCCCGCGATCGAGTTCCTTGGCCTGCTCGTCCAGGATGCGTTCCATCTCCTGGACCTCGTCGGGGGTGGCCCGGCGGGCGGCGAGCCCGGCGATGGCGGGCTCGAGCAGGCGCCGCGCTTCGAACAGATCCCCGATCGCCTCGCGCTGCGTGGCCAGCACCAGCGCCAGCGGCTCGATGAGCTCCTCGACGGAGACGTGGCGTACGAACGTGCCCTCGCCTGGACGGATCTCCACGAACCCCAGGCTTTCCAGGGCCCGCAGCGCCTCCCGCACCGAGGTGCGGCTGACCACGAACTTCCCGGCCAGGTCCCGCTCGGGCGGGAGCTGGTCACCGCTCTTGAGCCGCCCCTCGGCGATCATCGCCTTGATCTGCCGGACGATCTCCTCGTAGATGCGGGTGGACTTGATGGGCTCGATGCCCATGTCGGTTCTGGCGCGCCCGGGGCCACGACGCGGATCAGCGGGCGAGTCGGACTTCACGGGTGCTCGGCCACCTTTCGTCGCTGACGGGAGGGCTGGGCGAACCACCAGCCCAGTGCCGTGATGCCCACCCCGAGCACCAGCGGCAGCGGATAGTGCAGAACGTCGACGACGCCCTCGCCCAGCCACTGATGGACGACGCGGTCCTTGAGGATCATCTCCCCGGCCACGTAGCCCAGGATGCCGCCGCCGAGCCAGACGATCCACGGGTAGCGGCCCATGAGCCGGGCCAGGATGCCGCTGCCCCAGACCACCAGGGGCAGCGAGAGCGCGATCCCGAACACGACCAGGACGAGGTCGCCATGGGCGGCGGCGGCCACGGCCAGCACGTTGTCCAGGCCCATCACCACATCGGCCACGATGATGATCCAGACCGCCTGCAGGAGCGTAGTGCCCTGCCGGACGTGGCCCTCGCCCTCTTCCCCCGCCTCCTGGCGGATCAGCTTGATCGCGATCCAGAGCAGCAGGAGCCCGCCCGCGAACTGCAGCAGGGGAATCCTGAGCAGGTACGTGACGATGGTGATGAAGGCCAGGCGCAGCGCGACCGCGCCGAAGGTGCCCCAGATGCGCCCCCAGAACTGCTGCCGCCTGGGCAGCGTGCGCACCGCCAGCGCGATGACCAGGGCGTTGTCGCCGGCCAGCGTGAGATCGATGATGACGATGGACAGCCAGCGCGCCCAGAACTCGGGATCGACGAGGAATGCCACGCGTCAGGTCTCCCGGGGGGCGGGCGTGCCGGCCGGAAGGCCCCGGAGCCGGCGCCACCAGGGGGTGATGACCGGCAAGGCAAAGAAGAAGAGGGCCAGCGCGGTGATGACGGCGGTGATGGGCCGGGTCGCGAAGATGGTCAGCGAGCCCTGGGACATGATCAAGCTCTGGCGAAGCGCGTTTTCCGACATGTCACCCAGCACCAGGGCCAGCACCAGGGGGGCCAGCGGGTAGTCCAGTTTCTTGAACACGTAGCCGATGACGCCGAAGATCAGCATATACCAGATGTCGATCATGCTGTTGTGGACTGCGTAGGCGCCGATCGAGCAGATGACGACGATCAGGGGAGTCAGGATGGCGAAGGGGATTCGCAGGATCGCGGCGAAGAACGGCACCAGAGTGAGGACCATCAGCACCCCGATCACGTTCCCCGTATACATGCTGGCGATCAGGCCCCACACGAAGTCGGGCCGGTCCACGAACAGCATGGGCCCCGGTTGCAATCCCCAGATGATGAGCCCGCCCAGCATGACGGCTGCCGTGGGCGAGCCCGGAATGCCCAGGGTGATCATGGGCAGCATGGCGGCGACGCCCGCCGCATGGGCTGCCGTCTCCGGCGCCACGATGCCCTCGAGTTCCCCCTTGCCGAAGCGCTCCGGATTCCGGGAGAAGCGCTTGGCGAAGGCGTAGCTCATGAAGGAGGCCGGGGTCGCGCCCCCCGGCTTGAAGCCCATCCAGAAGCCGATCACCGAGCCCCGCACGAACGTCCGCCAGTAGCGGGGCAGGATCTTCCACGTGTCGAGCACCACGCGGAGATTCATCCGGGCGCGGGCGCCCTGAAAGCGCAGACCCTCCTCCACGGAGATCAGGATCTCGCCGATCCCGAACAACCCGATCACGGCCACGATGAAGTCGAACCCCTTCATGAGGTCGGTGAAGCCGAAGGTGAGCCGGAGCTGGCCGGTGACGATGTCGAGCCCTACCGAGGCCAGGATGAAGCCGATGAGGATGGAGGCCAGCGATTTGAACGGATTGCCGCCACCCAGCCCCACGAAGGACGAAAAGGTCAGGAACTGGATGGCGAAGAACTCGGGCGGCCCGAACTTGAGGGCCACCTCGGCCAGAATGGGCGCGAAGAACGTGATCAGCACGATCGAGAAGAAGGCGCCCACGAAGGACGAGGTGAAGGCGGCGGTGAGAGCCTGCCCGCTCTGACCCTGCTTGGCCAGCGGGTAGCCATCGAAGGTGGTCGCCACCGACCACGGTTCGCCCGGGATATTGAACAGCACCGAGGTGATGGCGCCGCCAAACAGGGCCCCCCAGTAGATGCAGGTCAACAGAATGATGGCCGAGGTGGGGGGCATCGTGAAGGTCAGCGGTAGCAGGATGGCCACGCCGTTGGCGCCCCCCAGCCCCGGCAACACCCCGATGATCGTCCCCAGCAGGATGCCGACCACCGCGATGAAGAGGTTGAACGGGGTGATCGCAACCTGGAAGCCCAGGAAAAGGTTGTCGAGCCCCATCCTCAGTACCCCAGCCAGTCCTCGAGTGGCCCCTTGGGCATCGGGACCAGGAACCACCGCTCGAAGATGACGAAGGCGATCACCGGAATGAGGATCGCCACCGCCAGCACCGTCGGCCAGCGGTGACGACCGACCCAGCGCATGTAGAAGCCCAGATAGAGGGCGGCGGCCACGTAGAGGCCGAGCCCCGACCAGGGTCCCGGCGGATCGGTGAGGACGACGAACCCGGTCAGGGGCGCCACGACCTTGAGGACCGGCACCATCTGCTCACGGGTGACGAAGGGCCGGGTAGCGCCACGGACAAGCGTCTGGATGGCGATGGCGCCGGTGGTAACGACGAGGGCGGTAGCCAGCCAGAAGGGGAAGAACCCGCTCTGGGGACCGTCGGTGCCCCAACCGATGCCGAGCCGGAGGGCGTCGAAGAGCACGACGCCCCCCAGGCCCAGCAGCAGCGCGACGGTGAGGAGTTCGGCGGCCCGCATCTACTTCTTGAGCAAGCCCCCCTTCGTCATCAGATCCCGGTGGAGCTGCTCGGCGCCCTCGACCCACTTGACGTATTCCGCGCCCGTGGTGAAGGCCGGCCGCAACGCGCCCTTGCTGAGATAGTCCTTGAACTCCGGTGCGTCATACACCTTCTTCAAGAACCCGACGTACCACGCCACAGCGTCTTTGGGCATGTTGGGCGGGCCGAAGATGCCGCGCAGCATGTTGTACTGGATGTCGAGGCCGAGGGCCTCCTTGACGGTGGGGATCTCCTTCCAGTCGGCGTCGGGGATGCGCTCGGGATCGAACACAGCCAGCGGCCGCACGCGGCCGGCCTTCCAATGGCTCACGCACTCCGCCGGGTTGTTCACGGTGGAGTCCACGTGCTTGCCCACCAGGTTCACGCACACCTCGCCGCCGCCCTTGAACGGCACGTAGGTGAACTTCACCCCCAGCGCCTGCTCGACCTGGATGGTGATGATCTGATCTTCCTGGGCCGAGCCGGTGCCGCCCATCTTCATGCGGTCGCCGCCCGAGCGTTCCTTCACCGCGGCCAGATACTCCTTGGCCGTCTTGTAGGGCGTCTCGGCGTTGACCCAGAGGATGAAGCGGTCCAGGGCCAGCCGGCTCACCGGGGTGAGGTCCTTCCAGTTGAACGGCACGCCCGTGTGCAGCGGCGTGGTGAAGAGATTCGACAGCGTGATGATGATGGTGTGCGGGTCGCCCTTCTTGCCCTTGACGTGCAGGAAGCCCTCGGCCCCTGCTCCACCCGCCTTGTTGACCACGACGAAGGGCTGGGGCGAAATCTTGTGCTTGTCGTTGATGCCGGCGATGAGCCGGGCCATCTGGTCGGCACCGCCTCCGGTCCCGGCGGGAATCACGAACTCGATCGGTTTCGTCGGCTCCCAGGCGGCCGCCGGCGCGGCGAGCGCGACGAGGGCCAGCAGCACACCGCTGTGCAGCAGGACACGCCAGATCTGCGTCATCGGCTTTTCCTCCCCCTGACAGAGTTCGGTGTCCGAGCTTGATTACAGACTAAATGGCGCGGGGCCGAGCGCCGTTCCGCGCTCGACCCCGCCTCGAACCCACGATCGCCGATCACCGACTCCGGCTACTTCGCGTCCACCGCGGCTTTGGCCGCCTCCACCCGCCGGAACGGCACGACACCGGGGATTTCCCACTTCTCCCACATCTCGTCGACCTTGGCCTGGAAGTACCCGAGGTCCTCCTCGGTGAAGTGCGCGAAGCGACCCTGCTTGAGAAGATATTCGCGGACCGGCTTGCGCTGACGCCCTTCCACGATGGCCTTGGTCTTGCCGTAGTACTTCACGTGACCGTCCTCGACCTCGTAGAGCGGGAAGATGCCGGTCTCGATGGCCAGCTCGCCCAGCTCGTGGGAGAGCATGGGATCGTAGTCCCAGCCCTTGGGGCAAGGATCGAGCGAGTGGATGAAGGTGGGACCGCCGATGCTCAGCGCGCGTCGCACCTTGTTCATCATCTCCACCGCGTAGGACGCGCACACGGTCGCCACGTAACGGCACTCCGGGTGCCCGGCGGCCATCATCCCTGCCATGTTCTTCTTCCACCGCGTGTGGATGAGCCGCTTCACCTTGCCGGGCGGGCTGAACGTGGTGTGGGCGCCGTAGGGCGTCATCCCGGAGAGCTGGATGTCGGTGTTGGCATACGACTCGTTGTCGTAGAGGAGAATCAGGGAGTTGTACTCGCGGTGGGTCAAGGTCGCCGAGATCGCGCCCACACCCATGTCGGCCCCGCCGCCGTCGCCGCAGAACGCGATGACGTTGATGGACTCGGCTTTCATCTTGCCCTTCCGCATCAGGGACTTCAGGCCGGCGGCCGTCCCCAGCGCCGCGGAGCCCGACGATCCGAGCTGCGTGTGCATCCACGGCACCACCCACGGCGTCGTGTAGTAGGTGGTGTTGGCGACATACATGCACCCCGTCGAGCCCAGCACGATCGTGCGTGGCCCGGCCGCCTTCACCATCAGCTTCATGACCAGCGCCGACTCGCACCCCTGACAGGTGCGATGCCCGGACGTGAAGTACTCCTCGATCGTGACCCGCTTGATCCCCTTGAAGGGCTCCAGGATCTGCGTCGCGTTGGTGAACGTCGTCTCCGCCATCGTCGTCTCCCTATTCCCGCACGCCGAGCCAGTGCGTCTTGGCGTCCGACTTGCCGGAGTTCGCGGCATTGTAGCAAAGCTCCGCGGCTTTGTAGACGTCATCCAGGGTCACTTCGCGCCCGCCCAGGCCGCCGATGAACGACAGCAACGGTGGCCGCTTGGGCGCGTTGTAGAGCGCAGCGCGGATCTCGTTGGCCACCACGCCCGACGCGAACGGCGAACCGAGCGAATAGTCGCGGTCGATGACTCCGATGGCGTGGGCCTTCGTCAGGGCCTGGGCCAGCTTCTCGTAGGGGAACGGCCGGAACCAGCGTAGCCGCACCAGCCCCACCTTCTTGCCCTGGGCCCGCATGGTGCGGATGCCTACCTTGATCGGCAGCGAGATCGTCCCCATGCCGACCAGGATCACGTCGGCGTCGTCGGTCATGTACTCCTCGAACCACGGGTTGTCGGGACCCCGGCCGAACACCCGGCGGAAGTCGGCGTAGGCCTCCTCGATCACCGTGTAGGCCCGCTTCATGGCCTCGTCGTTCTGGCGCCGGATCTCGATGACCCAATCTTCGTTGGCTTGCGGCGCCACCGTGATCGGGTTGTCGGGGTGCAGGAGCAGATCCCCCCGGTCGTAGCGGGGCAGGTACCGGTCCACCTTCTCCTTCGGGGGCACCATCGTGAGGGCCTGGGAGTGGGTGAGGAAGGCGCCGTCGGCCGAGATGGCGAGCGGCAGGAAGATCCGCCGGTCTTCGGCCACCCGGTAGGCGATGAGCGTGGTGTCCAGCGCCTCCTGGGAGGTGTCGATCCACACCAGCAGCCAGCCCAGGTCCCGGACAAACAGGGCGTCGTTGTGCTCGACGCCGAAGGCACCCGGGTCGTCCAGGGCCCGGTTGCCGACGAGGCAGACCATGGGCACGCGCAGCGGCGGCGTCACCACCAGGCACTCCATGGCGTACGCCCAGCCCACCCCCGACGAGCCGCAGAACACGCGGGCGCCCACCGTGGAGGCGTGCTTGACGATCTCGAACTGGCTGTGCTCGCCCTCGGCCACGATGTACTCGGCGACGAGCTGGCCGTTGGAGATCTTCTTGGCGATCGCCTGCATGACCGTGTCGTAAGGACGGATGGGGTAGGCGGTGACGACGTCGATATCGGCCAGGGTCAACGCCTCGGCCACCGCTTCGCTCCCCGAGATCAGCAGCTCTTTGTCTTCACCGACGGCCGGAGCCTTTGTCGTCGCAACTGCCATGGTTCCTCGCCTCCCCTACAGTGTCTTGTGCTCGGCGTTCTCGCCCGGGATGCCGGCGGTGATCTCCACGCCTCCCGTGTCGAGATCCCGCTTGACCTCTTCCTCGTACTGCCCGCGGAACCGGAAGCCGTGCGAACGCACCGTGGCCTTCTTGTTGCCGATCTTGTCCTGCATCCAGGTCTTGTAGGCGGCCTTGTCCTTGCGCCACATCTCCCACTGGCTGGCGTTGTCCTCGAACACCTGCTCGTTGACCATGGTGATGCAGTTCTCGACCGGGCACACGGCCTCGCAGACGCCGCAGCCACAGCAGGCTTCCATGTTGGCGTCGAAGGTACCGTCCGGCATGACGTCGAAAACGGAGTCAGGGCAGGCGATCCAGCACAGGTTGCACTTCACGCAGGTGTCGAAGTCGATCACCGGGCGCATCGTGCGCGTGGTGAACTTCTTGAAGTAAGGGTTGCGCTCGGGCACGTAGCCTTTGCCGCCCTCCTTGGGCTTGCCGATGGGGATGGCCGGTATGGTGACGCCCTCGCGCATCTCCCACCAGCGGGGCAGCTCGAAGGCGTACGGCGTCTCGGGATTCCCATCGCCAGGCTTGATCGCGCGCGACTCCAGGCGCTCGAAGGCCTTGCGCGCCGAGGCCACCTTGAGGTCCGAGCCCCACTCCGACTCCTGGATGGCCTGGCACACGGCATCCAGGCTCAGAAAGTCAGGCGCGATCTTGGCCAGGGCTCCGAGGATCCGGACCTCGGTATGGTCTTCCTTGTAGACCCAGAGGCCCGAGAAGGAAGCCTTGGCCCGGATCAGGCTCAGCGTCCAGGGCGTGTCCCTCTTGTGGATGTCCTTGAGGAGGGCGTCGATGGGCTGCAGCGAGGTCATCAGCACGGTGCCGTTGGGGATCGTCAGCCGATTGATCGGTTGCAGGCCGTACCAGGCCCAGGACTCCACACCCTTGGACAGCGTATCGTCCACGCAAATGGTGACGTCGACCTGCTTGGGCTCGTAGCGGGCCATGTTCTGCTCGAGCTCTTCCTTGGTGTCGGCGACGATCGCGAAATCCTTGGCCGGGATGCCATTACGCTGGGGGCTGTCACCATACCGCCCGAACGCGATCCCCCAGCGGCCGGCCTTGCGGGCGCTGAGCACGATGCCGCGCGTGATACGCGCTGCCAGGTTCTTCTGAAAGATGCCGCGGTAGACGACCTCACAGGTCAACGCTGCCATGCGCACTCCTCCTGACATCGGGGCTCCGGACTGGTCGGCTGGTCTGACCGCAACAATAGTGCCTATGCCGGCACCGGGCTGTCAAGGCCCCTGGCCAGGCCCTAGATGACCCGACCCAGGAACTTCACCACCGCGTTATTGAACGCCTCGGGCTGCTCGATGTTCGACAGGTGAGCGGCGGCCGGGATGACGACGAGCTCGGAGCCCTTGATATGCTCCTGAATCGTGCGGGCCGCCGCCACAGGGGTGCCCTGGTCCTCCTCACCCACCACCACGAGCGTGGGCAGACGGATCGCGGACAACCGATCGGTGAGATCCAGCGAGGCGATCGCGTGGCAGCAGCCGGCATAGCCGCGGGGGTCGGTTTCCCGGATCATGGTGCGCACCCGGTCGATCACCTCGGGGCGCCGCTGCCGGAACGGGGCCGTGAACCAGCGCTCGATGGTCGGCTCGACCAGGGGCTCCATCCCCTGCGCCTCCACGGCCCGGATGCGACCCTCCCAGACCGGCTTGGCGTCGACCGGGACCCGGCTGCTCGTGTCGCAGAGGGCCAGGCTGCGCAGGCGGTTGGGCGCCTTGAGCGCCAGGGTCTGGCCGATCATCCCTCCCAGCGAGAGGCCGAGCCAGTGGGCGCGCTCGATGCCGAGGGCGTCCAGGAGGCCCAGGGCGTCGGCGGCGAGTTGCTCGAGCGTGTAGCCGCCCGGAGCCACCTCGCTACCACCGTGACCGCGCGTGTCGTAGCGCAGGATGCGGAAGCCCCGCGTCAAGGCTGCTACCTGGGGCTCCCACATGCCCAGGTGGGCGGCCAGCGAGTGACTGACGATCACCACGGGGGCGGCCGCCGGTCCTTCGAGCGCGTAATTCACGCTGATACCGTTCGCCTTGGCCTTCATCGGTTCATCTCCCCTGGACGTCAATGGTCCACTCCAGCGCCTCGGCCGCCCGCACGTCGTGCACGCGGCCACGCCGGCGCAACTCGGCGATGACGCGCCGTCGCGTCTCGGCCGGGCGGTTCTGGCCGAGCTTGAATTTGGCCCGGCAGCGCGTGATGGTCAAGTGGACCGCGGCCAGCTGCCCCAGCGCCCCGCGGTAGAGCGGATCCGCGGGGTCCAGGGCGCGGTAGCCACCTTCCGGCTGATACCGGGCCAGGAGCCGACGCTGCTGGGCCGCCACCGCCTCCGGCGTCTCGATCACCTGGGCCGTGCACTCGAAGATGACGGTGCGGTGGTAGGCGGTGGCCGAGCCCGCGTACTCCGTGTGCACCCAGTACGAGGGAATCACGGCCAGGACCTCGTCCACTTCGAACAGGCATCGCGGGCGTACCTTGAGATCGGCGATCTGCTCGTCGGCGCGGACCAGGTGCACGTCCACCGTGTCGGCCTCATACACGAACGGGTAGAGACCGAGATGCGGCGTGCCGTCGTCGCCGACCGTGATCAGACGGCCCAGCTCCTGGGCCAGCACCATGCGGTCCACCTCGGCGGGGGGGATGCTCGAGTAATACCCGTGGAAGATCATCGGCCGCGGCTGCGCGCGACCATGTCGCAGAAGTACTGATGGACGGTCGGCTCGTCGGTCAGCTCGGGGTGAAAGGTGCCAACCAGCACGCTGCCTTGCTGCACCAGGACAGGATCGCCCCCGTGCCTGGCCAGGATCCGGACACCGACCCCGGTGGAACGGATCCGGGGCGCACGGATGAACACCATGCGGATGGGGATCGGGCGGCCGTCGAGCGCGGCCTCGCCGGAGGCCTCGAAGGACTCGCGCTGCCGGCCGTAGGCGTTGCGCTCGATCGCGACGTCGATCAGCCCCAGCGAGAACTGGCGTGGGGTCTCGACCTCTCGGGCCATCAAGATCGCGCCCGCGCAGGTCCCGAAGAGTGGCCGGTCCTCGGCGTGGAACTTCTCGAGCGCGGGCACGAACTGTCCGTCCTCCATGAGCCGGAGCAGCGTCGTGCTCTCCCCGCCCGGCACGATGAGGCCGTCGAGGTCGCTGAGCTCGCCCGGCTTGCGAACCTCCACGACTTCGATCCGGCCCGTCGCGCTCGCACAACGCCCCAGAGCCTTGGCGTGCAGGGCGAAGTCGCCCTGCAGGGCCAGGACGCCGATCTTCATCGGTCCCTCCGTCCCGTCACCAGCCGCGGGTCTGGAGCAGCTCTTCCTTGGCGAGCTTGGAGGTCTCGAGCCCGACCATGGCCTCGCCCAGCTCCTCGCTGACCCGGGCCAGCACATCGGGATCCTTGAAATGTGTCGTGGCCTGCACGATAGCCCTGGCCCGCCGCGGCGGATCCTGCGATTTGAAGATGCCCGAGCCCACGAAGACGGCCTCGGCCCCCAGCTGCATCATGAGCGCGGCATCGGCGGGCGTGGCGATCCCGCCCGCCGAGAAGTTGGGCACGGGGAGCCGGCCGTTCTGGGCAACCCAGCGGAGCAGCTCGTAGGGGGCGCCCAGCGTCTTGGCCTCGGTCATCAGCTCTTCGGGGCCAAGGGTGGTGAGCCGCCGGACGCCGCTCGTGACCGTCCGCATGTGGCGCACGGCCTCGACGATATTCCCCGAACCCGCCTCGCCCTTGGTCCGGATCATGGCCGCGCCCTCGCCGATGCGCCGGAGCGCCTCGCCGAGATCGCGACAACCGCACACGAAGGGGATCCGGAACTGGAACTTGTCGATGTGATACGCCTCGTCGGCCGGCGTGAGCACTTCGGACTCGTCGATGAAGTCCACGCCGAGCGCTTCCAGGATCTGGGCCTCGACGAAGTGACCGATGCGGGCCTTGGCCATGACCGGAATGGTCACGGTCTGCTGGATCTCCTTGATCTTCTTCACCGAGGCCATGCGGGCCACGCCGCCTTCCTTGCGGATGTCGGCGGGCACCCGCTCCAGGGCCATGACCGACGTGGCCCCGGCATCCTCGGCGATCTTGGCCTGCTCGGCATTCGTGACGTCCATGATCACCCCGCCCTTAAGCATCTCGGCGAGGCCGATGTGCTTGTGATCCGCGACGCGCAATCCGTTGAGCTCCGTCATGCTTTCTCTCCTTAACAGGGCATGGGCACCCGGCCTTCGGCACGCCCATGCCCCTCCGCAATCTTAGCCTGCGTCATTTCGGTCACCCGATCTGAGTCCCGACCAACCCGGCCTTGAGCACGCCCGTGCCCCGCCGCAATCCCACGCTCCGTCGATTCGCTCACCCGATCTGAGTCCCGATCACCAGTTCCTACACCAGGGGCAGGGCGGCGCGCTCGAGCAGGGGCGCCGGGGCCGGCCGTTTCATGGCCTCCCGGATCACCTCGCCCAGCCGCTTGACGCCCTCGTCGATCCGGTCCGCGCGCACCGCCGAGAACGACAGGCGCAGCGTCCGCTCGCCCCCCGCATCCACGAAGAAGACGGCGCCCGGCGTGAACGCCACTCCCCGCTCCAGCGCGCGCGGCAATACCACCGCCGCATCCAGAGCCGGTGGCAGCGTGACCAGCAGCGAGAACCCGCCCTGGGGCTCGGTCCAGGTGACACCCTCGGGCATCCGGCGAGCCAGCGCGGTCAGCAGCAGCCCCCGGCGGCGGGCGTACTCCCGCACGACGCGGGTCGCGTGATGCTCGAGAAGCCTGCGCTCGCAGAAGCGGTGCACCGCCGCCTGGAGCAGCGCGCTCGTGTGCAGGTCGGCGAGCTGCTTGGCCGCGGCCAGACGCTCGATGACCGGGGCCGGCGCCAGCAACCACCCCAGCCGGAGCCCCGGGAAGAGAATCTTCGAGAAGGTCCCGATGTAGATCACGAGCCCGTGGCGGTCGCGCGCCTTGAGGGGACTGGAGGGCCGCGGCCCGTAGTGCAGGCTCGCATCGAAGCCGTCCTCGACGATGGGGACGTGATGACGCGCCGCCGCCGCGAGCAGCCCCTCGGCCGTCTCGGCGCTCATCGCCAGGCCGGTCGGGTTGTGGCAGCTCGACTGGCAGTAGAAGAGCTTGGGCGCGTGCCGCTCGAGCAGGCGGGCGAAGGCGCCGACCTCGGGGCCATTCTGCCGCCACGGCACCGTGAGGAGTTGGGTGCCGAACGCGCGGAAGACCTGGACCGCGCGGGGATACGTGGGTTGCTCGATCGCGACCGCATCGCCAGCGTCGAGGAAGACGCGCGCGATCAGGTCGAACCCTTGCTGAGAGCCGTTGACGATGAGGATCTCGTCGGGCCGGGCTTCCAGCCCGAATCGCAACAGGTACCCCGACAGATAGCGCCGGAGCGGCGCGTAACCGGTCACCGAGCCGTAATCAAGCAGACTTGCGCCTTCTTCGCGCACAACCTGGTTCAGGATGCGCCGGAAGGCGTCAGTTGGGAACAATCCACTGTCCGGGGCGCCGCCGGCGAACGAGATGACGCCGGAGTCCAGGCCCGCCGGTGGCACCAGGGCCCGGCGGCGGCCGTCCTCGGC
>DATIAY010000161.1:0-5415 GCA_035457825.1 Candidatus Methylomirabilota bacterium | reverse complement strand
GGAGCCGATATTGCGGCTGGCTCAAGCCCGGCAGTCGCTTGATTCGGCTCTTACTGACCCGAGTTGGCCCGTGGACGTCAAGGTGACCCGCAGAGTTCAAACGGACGTGAGGCCCACCAGCCCGCGGAAGAAGCCCTCGCGATGGAGGCGGGCGATCGGCTCCTGATCGATGAACTCCTCGGGCGCGGGCAGGCCGGGGATCACGCCCAGATGGTGGAGCAGGCGGGCCGCCGTCGCCACGCCCTCGGGCGTCGGATACATGGTGCCGCCCATAAGCTGGGAGAAATAGAGGTAGGCGGCCTCGAGGACCTCGCGATCGGTCTCGCCGCTGAATTTCCTGATCACCTGGATGCCGAATGTCCCATCGGCGCGGAATCGGTACACCCCCTGACAGTAGGCGCGCACGTAGCGGTCGACCACGTCGGACCGGGCGGCGGCGAAGCGGCGGGTGGTGGCAGCGCAACTGTTCTGGAAGGCCACGTCCAGCCGTCGCAGGTCTTCCACGAGGTGCCAGCCGCGCCGGGCGGCCTGGAATGGCTCCGGCGAGTGCAGGATGGCGACGTCCACCCGTGCCGGATCGAGCAAGAGGTCCAGGCGCGCCCCCTCGGAGCCGACGGTGACGATCGCGGCGTCCGTCGTCGGGTCCCATCCCCACCGCTCGAAGGCCATGACCATCGCGCAGTGATCGGCGTCGCCCCGAGCGACGACGCCCCAGCGCTTGCCGCGGAGGTCCTCCCGGCGCGAGAGTCCCGGCCGCGCGCACACATAGGTCGCACTGCGGCTCACCGCGGAGGCGACGATCACCACGTCGGCGCCCGTGAGGACGTCGATGGTGATGACGTCCGGGGAGACGGAGTTGGTGAAATCGGCCTCGCCGGCGACGAGCGCGGGCAGCGCCCTGGGGTGGCCCGGGTAGTAGCGCAACTCGGGGTCGAGCCCCTGCTCCTTGAAGTAACCACCCTCGACGGTGGCGAAGAGTGGCGCGGTGCCCACTCCTCGGTTGCCGCAGGCGATCCGGATCTTGTCCATCGTCACCCCTTCAGGCCGGAGAGGCCGAAGCCACTACGCAAGGCGCGCTGGAGCAGCAGGAAGAGCAGGAAGACGGGAATGGTGGCGAGCACGGCAATGGCCATCTGCTCGGTGGGAGGGTTGCCGTAGTCCTCGCCGAACCGCACGAGCCCGAGCGGATAGGTGCGGTAGTCGTCGTGGGACACGACGGCGAGCGGCCACAGGAACTGATCCCAGCTGTCGCGGAAGGCGAGGAGGGCGAGCACCGCCAGGACCGGCCGGCACTGGGGCAGCACGATCTTCCAGAGGATCCGGAGCTCCCCGGCCCCATCGATCCGCGCCGCCTCCAGATAGTCGGTGGGGATCTTGAGGATGAACTGCCGCATGAGAAACACCCCGAAGGCGTCGATCAGGAGCGGGCCGGCGATGCCCTGGAGGCTGTTGACCCAGCCCAGCTTGTGGATGACCAGGAAGGTGGGAACGAGCGTGACCTCGAGCGGGAGCATGAGCGTGCTGAGGATCAGGAGCAGGAGCAGCTTGGCCCCGGGGAAGCGATATTTCGCCAGTCCGTAGCCGGCCAGAGTGCAGAAGACCAGGTTCCCCACCATGACGGCCGCGGACACGATCACGCTGTTGCGGAAGAAGAGCGGAAAGGCCGCCCGCCCCATCGCGTTCGGGTAGTTTTCCGGGTGCCAGACGGACGGGATCCACTCGGTGGTGAGCTGGAACATCTTCTCCCCGGCCTGGAACGACGTGGTCACCATCCAGATGATCGGCAGAATGAAGACGGCGGTGAGCGCAGCGAGGGCGAGCAGGCCGAGCAGGGCCGAGGGGCCGGCCAGCCATTGCCTCATGCCGCCGCATCCTCCTCGTTCCGCGCGAACAGGCGCATCTGGATGATGGTGAAGACCATCGCGATGGCGAAGAGCACGACCGAGATGGCGGCCGCCCGGCCCATTTTCATGTACGAGAAGCCCGTCTCGTAGATCAGCATCGACAACACGCGGGTGGCTCCCCCCGGGCCGCCCCCGGTGATGAGGAACGGCATGAGGAAGATCCGCGCCGACAGGAGCGCCGCCACCACCACTACGAAGAAGGTGACCGGCATGAGCAGCGGCAGCGTGATGGATCGAAAGCGGCGCAGCACCCCGGCGCCGTCGATGGCGGCTGCCTCGTAGTACTCGCGCGGGATGGCGAGGAGGCCAGCCAGGAACACCACCATGAAGTACGGCGCGAAGCGCCAGACGGTCACCCCGATGATGGCGGGCATGGCGGTCGCGGAATCGGTGAGCCAGTCGATGCGCCCCACGCCGAGCGGGCTCAGGATCTGGTTGATGAGACCGTGAGGATGGAAGAGAAAGCGCCACACCAGGCACACGGCCACGATGGGCATGATGTTGGTCAGAAACATGCCGGCCAGGCAGAGGCGCCGGCCCCGGCCCCGGTTGTTGATGGCCAGGGCCAGCCCCAGGCCCACGGCCGTGATGAACACCGTGGAGCCGGCGATGTACACGAGCGTGTTGAGGAGAGCCTGGATGAAGATGGGGTCGCGGCTGAGGCTCGCGTAGTTCTCCACGCCCACGAACCGCGGCGTCTTCATCATGTCGTAGCTGGTGAAGCTCAAACCCATCGCCCACAGCATGGGCCCATACTTGAAGACGAGGAAGAAGAGCACCGTGGGTAGGACGAAGCCGACGCCCCACAGCTGGATGCGCAGCCGGTAGTGCAGCGGCCAGCGGAGCGGAGCCCTGGCCGACAGCGAGCGGGCTGTCGCCCCCGGGATCGAGCTCACGGTCGGAATCTCAGGACTTCTTGAACTCTGCCGTCGCCCGATCGACCTCTGCCGCCGCCTCGTCCAGGGCCACCTTGATGTCGGCGTTGTTGAGCATGACCTTCTGCACCGCACGGTGCATGGCGTCGGCCAGCTCGTTCCACACCGGTGTCCGCGGGAAGAACACGCCCTGGTCCTTGGCGCGGATGATCTCCTGGACATGGGGGAAGCTCTTCACCCGCGGGTCGTCGGTCCACCCGCTCTTGCGGGCCAGCGTGAAGGGGGCGGTGGCCTGCCAGCAATCGACAAGGTCGCTCATCACGAACCGGTACATGTCGTGGAGGACCTCCTGCTTGTCCTTCGGGGCGTTGGCGTTGATGACGAAGTTGAAGCCGTAGCAGGTGGAGTACCGCTTGTCGGCGGTGACGCCGGGCAGCTGCACGGGCCGGTAGTACCCCTCCGCCTCCATCGCGGGGTTCTGGGACTTGATGGCGACGGGCGGAATGGGATGGCAGCTGAACATCGCGCACCGCTCTTTGAGCCAGTCCATCTGGGGCAGGGGCGCGGTGGCGATGGAGTCGGCGGGATCCTCGGCCCCGTACTGTCTGGCGATGGAAGCCCGCACCGTCATCGCCCGTACGCCCGCCTCGTTGTTGATCGTGCACTTGCCGGCCTTGTCGAACCACTGTCCGCCGCTCTGCACGACGATCGGGTTGAACTGGATCATCGTCCACTGCGGCGCATGCATGGCGAACTTGAATCCCTGGCGGGCGAACTTGTTGCCCTGCTTGATGGTGAGCCGCTTGGCCACCTCGCCCAGCTGGGCGTAAGTCTGCGGCTGATCCCGCTCGGGATCGAGGCCGACCTCCTTGAACTGCTTGGTGTTGAGGTAGTTGCAGAAGCCATAGAACCAGATGGGATAGCCGTAGACCTTGCCATCCTGGATGGCGCCCGCGATGAAGGCGTCGGCGTGGTCCTTCCGGAAGGCGTCCACCGAAGGATAGCCGAGCTGCTTGACGTCGAGAGGGGCGATGAGGTTGCGGGCCAGCCAGGTGGGCATGAGCCAGTCGCCGGTGGTGAACCCGTCGGGTGCCGTCCCCGTGGCGTAGCCGACGCTCACCTTCTTGCCCAGGTCGGTGAAGGTGAACCACTGGAAGTCGACCTTGATGTTGGGGTGCTTCTCCGTGTACTGCGTGATCCGCTTGTGGAGCCACGGACGCTGCTGGGGGTTCTCCCACGTCCAGAAGGTGAGCTTCATGGGGGCCTTGGCGGGTTGGGCCGCAACGCGGCGCGGCGCCGCCGCCACCGCCGCCCCTGCACCGAGCGCGGCGAGGCGGCCGATCACTTCGCGCCGCGTCATCCCCGTGTCCGGTCTAGCAAGCATCGCGTCGTCACTGGCTGGGGAAGTGTTCATATGGTCCTCCGCCCTGGGTGCCGCGTCTACCGGCCGGAGTTTACTCCGACCGACGCCGGTCTGCTTGATCCCGCCGGCGGCCAGTTGCTCCCCCGGGCAATCCCGAGTAGTCTGCTCGCCTCGGAGGGTGAATGACCGGCCGGACGGTTCGCCCACCATGATGTCAGACGTCATCGCGAGCCCGATGCTGCTCGCTGTGCTCTGGAGCATCGTCATCTGGGTCGGCGGCGCCATCCTCACCGGCTGGGCCGCGGTGCAGAACAATCGCAGCGGCGCGATGTGGTTCGTGATCGCGCTCGTGCTCTCACCCCTCCTGGCCCTGCTGGCCCTGGCGGTCATCCCGCAGGGCGAGTAGCGATCCGCCGGGTTGACAGGTCTCTACGCGCGACGGATCATGGCTCGGTGAAGCAGGAGGGAAGTGTTCGGTGAGGCAGAGTCAGCATCTCGCCATCCTCCGGAAACTCGTGACGACCTGTGGCCAGTCCTCCGAGGTCGACACCACCTTGGAGCGGACCCTCGGAGCGATCACCGGCATCACGGGCCACGAGATCTCGAGCCTTCACCTCGTCTCGGCCGACAGCCGCAGCCTGGACCTGTACGGAGACCGGGACCTGTCTCCGCCACTTCGGGATATCAACAAGGTGCTGCCGATCGGCGAAGGGCTGATCGGCCGGGTCGCGCTGTCTGGACAGCACGTCCGACTCGAACAGGTAACCCGCTCGCCGTATCTGTTGCCCACGGCCCGGCATGTCGTTCGGGCCGAGGGCATCCGGGGCTTCGTGTGTGTGCCGATCGAAACGCGTCACGGGGTGCTCGGCACCTTGTCGCTGGGCCGGCGGATCCGCGACCCGTTCACCGCCGATGACGTGCGGTTGCTCGAGGTGGCGGCCGGTCATGTCGCCCTTACCGTCGAGGCCGCCCGCCGCCATGCCGAGATCCAACGGCGGCTCGACGCGCTGGAGGCTGCTCAGGCCGGGTGGGTGGACGACACGGCGCCGGCGAGAAGCCCGGATCGCGCGGCCGAAGAGATCGTCGCCCGAATCGCCGATGAGCTCAGGATGTCCCACCGGTCGATGCTCGGGTGGGTGCGGCTGCTC
Organism: Candidatus Methylomirabilota bacterium; assembly: GCA_035457825.1. Lineage (GTDB taxonomy): Bacteria > Methylomirabilota > Methylomirabilia > Rokubacteriales > CSP1-6 > 40CM-4-69-5. Next base: position 125 of record DATIAY010000161.1, on the reverse strand, counting down.
CGGGAGAGCGCCCAGAACGTCACCGTCTCGGCGCACGGTCTGGACATTCTCGAGCGGCACCTCGCGAGCCAGACCCAGCGGCTCAGTGACCTCCTCGACCTGTCGCACATCGCGAGCGGCAGGTT
>DATIAY010000160.1:0-17661 GCA_035457825.1 Candidatus Methylomirabilota bacterium | reverse complement strand
CGCGCCGGAAGCGGTGCCGGCGTCGCTGAAGCATCTGGAGGTCGGCGCCCGCCGGGCCAGGCGCAGCCTGGGCGATTTCGAGATCGCGGCCTTCATCCGCACCTGTGTCACCGACGACCCGGAGCCCGCGCGCCAGTGGCTGGCCCGCGACATCACCGGCTACGCCACCGTCGAGGCCTACGCCGCGTTCTTTCGGGCCTCGGGATATGCCGACGAGGTGGATGCCGCGCAGCGGGCCTGGCAGGCCGGGGACCGCACCGGCGCCGTCCGGCAGATCTCGTCGCGCTTCCTGGATGGCCTCGGCACCGTGGGCTCGCCCGATGCCTGTCGCGCCCGCATGGCCGAGTTCACCCGGGCCGGCCTCACCATGCCCGTGGTCTTTCCCTTCTCGCCCGAGGCCGATCCACGCCCCGGGCTGCTGCGGACGGTGCGGACATTTCCGTGAGCGGTGCCCGTCTCGTCGTCCTGGGTGTGATCCCCGCGCGCCTGGAGTCCAAGCGCCTGCCCCGCAAGGTGCTCCGGCTGATCGCCGGACGCCCCATGATCTGCCACGTCTGGGAGCGGGCCCGCCAGTCGCCGCTCCTCGGCGAGGTGGTTGTGGCCACCGACGCCCCGGAAGTCATGGACGTGTGCCGCGGGGCCGGCATCCCCGCTGTCCTCACCTCACGTGAGCACCCGTCGGGCACCGACCGGGTGTGGGAAGTGGCCCAGTCGCGGGCGGCCGACGTCTACGTCAACATCCAGGGCGACTATCCCCTGCTGACTGCCGGCCACGTGGCGAGGCTTGTGGAGCCGTTTCTGACTAGGCCCGACACGCAGGTGACGACGCTGCGGATCAGGGCGACGCCCGACGAGGTCTCCAATCCCAACGCCGTCAAGGTCGTCTGCGACGCCGCGGGACGGGCGCTCTACTTCTCGCGGTCCCCCATCCCCTACGATCGCGACGGCCGGCGTCCCGCGCACTACAAGCACGTCGGGCTCTACGCCTATCGGCGCCAGGCCCTCGATGCGTTTCACCGCCTGGCGCCCTCGCCCCTGGAGCTGGCCGAGAGCCTGGAGCAGCTCCGCCTCTTGGAGAACGGCATTCCCATCTTGGTGGCCGAGACGGACGAGCCGACGATCGCGGTCGAGACCGAACAGGAGCTGCAGGCAGTCGAAGCCCACCTGGCCTCGCGCCGGTCGTGAACTCGGTCTAGCCCTGACGGGGCGGCGGCCCGTCGCCTGGGGACTGCACGTGGACCTCGGTCGGGAACGGAATCTCGATCCCCTCGGCGTGGAAGCGACGCAGGATCCGCTTGCGTAGCTCGTGCTGGACCGGGTACTGGTCGACGAAGCTCGCCACCTGGCAGATCAGCGTGAAGTCGAGCGAGTACGGGCCAAAGCCGGGGATGAGTCGGGCGAAGGGCGCCGGCTCGGCCAGGAGCCCCGGCACCTCTCCGGCCGCCCGGGTGGCCTCCTCGACCAGGAGCCGCTCGACCCGATCGGGGTCGCTCCGGTAGCTCACTCCCACCGGGATCAACAGCGCCATGCGAGACTCCGGCAGGTCGTAGTTAGTGATGACGGACTCCGCGACCCGCTTGTTCGGCACCACCACGATGTTGTTGGGCAGCATGCGCACCCGGGTCGAGCGCCAGCCCACGTCGACCACGAACCCCTCGACGTCGCTGGCGATCTTGACGTAGTCACCGACGCGGATCGGGCGATCCGCGAGCAGGTGCATGCCGGCGAAGAGATTGGACAGCGTGTCCTGCAGGGCCAGCGCGACGGCCAGGCCGCCCACGCCGAGCGCGGTGAGGATGGGCGTGATCTTGATGTTCAGCTCGCCGAGGAGAACGAGGCCGCCGACAAGGAACACGGCGCCGCGGGCCGCCGTCCTGGCCAGTCCCGTGACGGGGCCCCCCAGCGCCTTGCTCTCGCCGGCCCGCGCGATCAGCGTGCCCACGACGCCGGCGACGGTGATGGTCAGCGAGATGATCACGCTGATCTCGAGGATCGCGGCGAGCTGCTCGCTGAGCCGGCGGGGCAGCCGTTCGAGCTCGCTGGCCACGTCGATGGCGACGTAGAGACCCAGCACCAGGCACCACACCAGTGAGGGAATGCGGACGGCTTCGGCCAGGGCGGCCACCGGCCCCTGCGGTTTCGCCCACCGCCGGGCCAGCACGAGCAGGGCTCCGCGCACGGACAGGGCCACCAGCGTGGCGACGATGAAGGCGACGCTCGGCCAGAACGGACGCCACATGGCGCTCATGCTATCGTAGGTGCCGTCGTGGGACAGGCCCGTTTCTCATACGGCTGGGTGGTGGTCGGTGCCGCCGCGTCGATCACCTGCGTCGGCATGGGCGCGCTCTTCTCGCTCGGCATCTTCCTCAAGCCGATCGAGGAGACGATGGGATGGAGCCGCACCGGCATCTCGGTGATCGCGCTCCTCAACTGGATCTTCATGGGCGTGGGCTCCTTCCTGTGGGGGGCGCTCTCCGACCGCTACGGCGGACGGGTGGTGGCCCTGGCCGGGGGCGCCCTGCTCGGGTTGGGACTGGTGCTCTCGAGCCAGGTCGTCGCGCTCTGGCAACTTCAAATCACATTCGGCGTGATGGTCGGCCTCGCCGTGGGCGCGTTCTACGCCCCGCTCACCGCCACCGCGACCCGCTGGTTCACGGCGAACCGCGGGCTGGCGGTGGCGCTCGTCTCGGCGGGGATCGGCCTGGGGGTCCTGATCATCTCCCCGTTGGCGCGCTGGATCACCAGCGTCGCCGACTGGCGCATCGCCATGCTCGTGCTCGGGGATCTGGCCTGGCTGATCATCATCCCGGCAGCCCTGCTCATCCGCGAGCACCCGGTCGGGGTCCGCGCCGGCAGGCTGGACAGCAAACGGGTTCCCGCCGAGCGCGACTTCTCGGCCGCCGAGGTCATACGCGCGCCGCAGTTCTGGGTCATTGCCCTCACGCACTTCGCCTGCTGCGCCGCGCACTCCGGCCCCATCTTCCATATGGTCACGCACGCGATCGATCAGGGCGTGACGGCCATGACGGCGGCCACCGTGCTGAGCATGTCCGGCCTGGCCTCGATCGTGGGCCGTATCGGAACCGGGATGCTGGCCGACCGCTTCGGCGCCAAGCCCACGCTGGTGGCCGGCCTCGCTCTGCAGGCGGTGATGGTCTACCTCTATCTCTTCGCCCGGGACGCCTCCACCTTCTACAGCCTGGCCCTCGTCTTCGGGGTCGCCTACGGCGGCGTCATGCCCCTCTACGCCCTGCTCACGCGGGAGTATTTCGGCGAAAAGGTGATGGGAACCGCGTACGGGGGCGTGTTCCTCGTGTCCACGCTGGGCATGGGGCTCGGCTCGTTCGCGGGCGGCTGGCTCTTCGACCACCTCGGCAGCTACGCCTGGCTTTTCATCAGCTCGGCGGCTATCGGCATCATGGCCGGGCTGCTCGCGCTGGCCTTCCGGCCTCCGCAACCGATCCCGGCCACCGCGGTCGCCCGCTGACCGGGTTGGCCGTTGACACCCCCGCGATGGGGTGTTATCACTTTTTCCACTCTTCTCAACTGGTTAGCCGTTCCTGGTAGCGGCCGCAGCCCACCCCTAGCAAGGAGGAACACGGATGCAAAGGCAACCCATGGATCGCCGCCACTTCCTGAAGGTGTCGGGCGCCGCGGCGGCGGTGGTCGGCACGGGACTCGAGGGGATCGTCGAGGCCCGCCGCGCGCCGGCCTACGCGCAGGGCGGCAAGCTGCACATCGTCCGCTGGGTCGACTTCATCCCCGAGGCCGACGTGGAGCTCAAGCGCCAGGCCCCGGAGGCCTCCAAAGCCCTGGGCGCGGAGGTGACCTTCGAGTTCATCAACGGCAACGATCTGCAGCCCCGCATCACGGCCGCCGTCCAGTCGGGCAGCGGCGCCGACATCATCCAGATGCTGTGGAACTGGCCGCACCTCTACGCCAACGCGCTGATCGACGTCTCCGACGTCGCCGAGCCCATCGGCAAGGCCCAGGGCGGGTACTACGACGTGTTCCAGGCGACCGCGCGCGTCGGCGGCAAGTGGCTGGCCGTGCCCCACGGCGTGGTCGGCAACGCCATCGCCTACCGCCGTTCCTGGTTCAACGACGTCGGAGTCAAGGAATTCCCCAAAACGTGGGACGAGTGGCGGGAGGTCGGCAAGAAGCTCAAGGCCAAGGGCAAGCCGGCAGGCCAGGCGCTCGGCCACTCCTTCGGTGACCCGCCGACCTTTTCCTACCCGCTGCTGTGGGATTTCGGGGGCGCCGAGGTCGACAAGAGCGGCAAGAAGGTGGTCCTCAACTCCAAGGGGACGCTGGAGTCAGTGAAGTTTCTGCAGGCCTTCTGGAAGGACGCCTGCGACGAGGGCGGCGCGGCCTGGGACGACACCAACAACAACCGCGCCTTCCACGCCGGCGAGATCAGCGCGACCCTAAACGGCGCCTCGATCTACATCGTGGCCAAGCGGAACCGCGACAAGATCAAGGACGACAAGGGCGAGCCGCTCTTCCAGGACATCGAGCACGCCGCGCTGCTTCCCAAGGGGCCGGCCGGCCAGTTCGCCCTCTACGTGCCCTTCCAGCACGCGGTCATGAAATACTCGAAGAACCAGAAGCTGGCCAAGAACTTCCTGAAGTGGCTGCACACCAAGGGCAACTACGAGAAGTGGTTCCAGGTCAACGAGGGCTACAACGTCGGACCTACCAAGGTCTGGGAAGAGCACCCCATGTGGGGGAAGGTCGACAAGCCGCTCCAGGTCTTCCGGCAGGCCGTCCGCCAGGCGCGGATGCTCGGCTCGCCCGGCCCGGCCTCGGCCAAGGCCACCGAGGCCTACACGAAGTACATCATCGTCGACATGTACGCCAAGGCCGTGACCGGCACCAAGGCCGAGGACGCCGTGAAGTGGGCCGAAACCGAGCTCAAGAAGATCTACGAGGCGTAGCGCGCGCCACGAGTCGGGTGTGAAGAATCCGGCAATCGGGGAGGCAGGGAGCGCCGCCCGTGTGGAGGTGGCGCTCCCCCATCCCAGAACCACTCAGCCGCTGCAGCGCTTTCTCGAGAGCGAGCGGCTGCTGGCCGTCCTCCTCCTGGCTCCGACCATTGTCCTGCTCGGGCTCTTCATCGCCTACCCGTTCGTCATGGGGGTGTGGCTTTCGCTCAGCAGCACGAGCGTGGGCAACCCTGGCGTGTTCGTGGGCTTCAAGAACTTCGCCAAAGCCTGGGACGACTCGATCTTCCGCACCGCCTTCTGGAACACCAGCGTCTACACCTTCTGGGCCACCATCTTCAAGCTCGTGCTGGGCATGTGGCTGGCCCTGCTGCTCAACCGCCACTTCCGCGGCAAGCGGCTGGTACGGGCCTCGATGCTGCTGCCCTTCATCGTCCCCACCGTGCTCAGCACCTTCGCCTGGCGCTGGATGTTCGATCCCACCTTCAGCGTCTTGAACTGGCTCCTCTACCAGGCGGGATTCATCACGGTGAAGCTGCCGTTCCTCTCCGACGGCACCTGGGCTCTGTCCTGCGCCATTGTGGTGAACACCTGGCGCGGCATGCCCTTCTTCGCCATCACGCTGCTGGCCGGGCTGCAAACGGTCAATCCCGACCTCCACGAGGCGGCCTCGCTGGATGGGGCCAACGGCTGGCAGCGCTTCTGGCACGTGACCTTGCCGCTGCTCAAGCCGGTGACCATCGTGGTCGTAGTGTTCTCGATCATCCAGACGTTCTCCGACTTTCAGCTCATCTACGTGCTCACCGGTGGGGGCCCGGCGAACTCCACCCATCTGCTGGCCACCTATGCCTACCAGGTGGGCGTGGCCACCGGACTCCTCGGCGAGGGTGCGGCCATCTCGCTCTTCATGCTGCCCGTCCTGTTCATCGTGGTCTGGATCCAGCTGCGCTACCTTCGGCGGCTGGAAGGCGCGTAACCCATGCTCATCGAGCGGCGCTGGAAGAAGTGGGTGTACTTCTACATCCCCCTCACCCTGTTCGTCATCGGCACCCTGTTTCCCTTCTACTGGATGGCAGTCACTGCCTTTCGCCCCGACGAGGAGCTCTACCGCTCCTGGCGAGCCGCCAACAACACGCCGTTCTGGACCCTGCGGCCCACCCTGGCCCATCTGCAAGACTTGCTGGCCAAGACCACGTTTCCCCGCTGGCTGTGGAACACCTTCTTCATCGCCGTGGTCTCCACGGGCATCTCGCTGTTCTGCGGGCTGCTGGCCGGCTACGCCCTGGCCCGGCTGCGCTTCCCCGGGGCCGGCATGCTGGGTACTTCGATCTTCGTGACCTACCTGGTGCCCCCCACGCTGCTGTTCATCCCGTTGGCCGACATCATCCGGAACTTCCAGCTCGGCAACACGCCGTGGGCCCTGATCCTGACCTATCCCACGTTCCTCATCCCCTTCTGCACCTGGCTGCTCATGGGCTATTTCAAGACGATCCCGCGCGAGCTGGAGGAGTGCGCCCGCATCGATGGCGCCACCCGCTTCGGGGCCATGGTCCGCATCATCTTTCCCATCGCGGTGCCGGGCATCCTGTCGGCCGGCATCTTCGCCTTCACCCTGTCCTGGAACGAGTTCATCTACGCCCTGGTCTTCCTCTTCTCGCCCGAGCGCAAGACGGTCCCGGTCGGCGTGGTCTCCGAGCTCATCCGGGGGGACATCTACTTCTGGGGCCAGCTCATGGCCGGGGCCCTGCTGGGCTCGGTCCCGGTGGCCCTGGTCTACTCGTTCTTTGTCGAGTATTACGTGACGGGCCTGACCGGCTCCGTCAAGGGTTGAGCCGGTCTTGTGAGCATCGCCGGGAGCCCCTATAGTGTGGCAGCCGCCGGGTAGCCGGCTGAGGCCGGGAAGCCGAGCGAGGGAGACGAGTCATGGCGCAGGTCGTCCTGAAAGACCTCAACAAGAAGTACGACGAAGTCCACGCCGTCAAGGACGTCAATCTCCACATCCGGGACAAGGAGTTCGTCGTCCTGGTCGGGCCTTCCGGCTGTGGCAAGACCACCACGCTCCGCATGATCGCCGGTCTGGAGGAGATCACGGCAGGCCAGATCTCGATCGGGGACCGGGTGGTCAACGACCTGCCGCCCAAGGATCGCGACATCGCGATGGTCTTCCAGAACTACGCGCTCTATCCGCACATGACCGTCTACGACAACATGGCCTTCGGGCTCAAGATGCGGAAGTTCCCCAAGCCCGAGATCCAGAAGCGGGTCCAGGATGCCGCCGAGATCCTCGGAATCCAGGAGTTGCTCAAGCGCAAGCCCCGCCAGCTCTCGGGTGGCCAGCGGCAACGGGTGGCGGTGGGACGGGCCATCGTCCGCCATCCCCAGGTGTTCCTCTTCGACGAGCCCCTGTCGAACCTGGACGCCAAGCTGCGGGTGCAGATGCGGGTGGAGCTCAAGCGCCTGCACGAGCGCCTGGCCACCACCGCGGTGTACGTCACCCACGACCAGGTCGAGGCCATGACGCTGGGCGACCGGGTCGTCGTCATGAAGGACGGCTGGATCCAGCAGGTGGGCGAGCCTCTGGAGCTCTACAGAAAGCCAGCCAACCGCTTCGTGGCCGGGTTCATCGGCTCACCGGCCATGAACTTCGCCGACGTCACCATCAGTGAGAGCAACGGGACGCTGTGGGCCGAGAATCCCGGACTGCGAGTGCGGGTGCCCGCCCGCAAGCTGGAGCAATTGCGGTCGTACCGCGGCCAGCACATCACCCTGGGCGTGCGCCCCGAGGATCTCCACCCCGCTGGCGGGGGCGACGCCGCCGACTGCACGTTCGACTCGACCGTCGAGGTCGTCGAGCCGCTCGGCTCCGAGATCCTCCTCGATGTGAAGGCCGGGGCCAACGCCCTGGTGGCCCGGGTCGATCCCACCGTGCGGGTGAAGGTGCACGAGAAGATCCGGCTGGCCCTCGATCCCGAGCAGCTCCACTTCTTCGATGTGAAGAGCGAAGCGGCCATCTAGCCGCGGAGCCGCCCCCGCCCTACTTCCCGTACAGCCACTGCGGGAACCACAGCGCCACTCCGGGGAACATCAGCACCATCAGCAAGCCGATGACCTGGAGCACCATGAACTCCGCCATGCCCCAGTAGATGTCGGTGAGCTTCCAGTCGGGCGCCACCGCCTTGAGGTAGTAGGCGGCCATCGCCACGGGCGGCGACAGGAACGCGGTCTGGAGGTTCACGGCGATCAGGGTGGCGAACCACAACTGGTCGAACTTCAGGGCGATGATCGCCGGCTGCACCAGCGGCACGAAGACGAGCACGATCATCGGCCACTCGAACGGCCACCCGAGCAGGAAGATCAGGAACATGATGAGGAGCAAAGTGCCGATCGGGGGCAGGGGCAGCCCGATTAGGGCCTCCGTCATCAAGGTCGCCGAGCCCAGCCGCGTGAAGATCGCCCCGAAGATGTTGGAGGCGACGGCCAGGAAGAACACCATGCTTGACTGCTGGGCGGTGAGGATCATCGCCTCCTTGAGCCGGGGCCAGCTGAGCTGCCGGTAGAGCGCGGCCATGATGACCGTGCCGACCACGCCCACCGCCGCGGCCTCGGTGGGCGTGGCCATGCCGGCCAGGATGGGTCCCAGGGTGATCACGGTCAGGAAGACGTGGGGGGCCATCCCCAGCGTCAGCTCGACCGTGAGCTCGCGGAGCGAGCCCGCGCGTTGCTCGGCGGGCAGGGGCGGCCCCAGCCTGGGATTGAGCAGGCACCGGATGGTCGTCCAGCCGATGAAGATCCCGGCCAGCAAGAAGCCCGGGCCGAACGACGCCGCGTAGAGCTCGGCCACCGAGACCCCCATCACCGGCCCCATGACAACCAGCATCACGCTGGGGGCGATCAGGATGCCCAGGCTGCCGCCGGCGGTGATGGAGCCGGCCGACAGCCGCGGGTCGTAGCCGGCCCTGACCATGGTGGGCACCGACATGATGCCCACCACGGCCACCGTGGCCCCCACCGTGCCCGCGGCGATGCCGAAGATGGTGGCGGTGAGGAGCACGGCGACGTAGAGCGAGCCCGGCACCGGCCCCAGCAGGAGCTGAAAGGCGTGGAACAGCCGGGCCATGAGCCCGCCTTCCTCGAGCAGGTAGCCCATGAAAATGAAGAGCGGGACGGCGGCCAGCACCTCCTCCTTCATGAGTCCGATGGTCTGGAGCACGGTCAGGTAGAAGACCATGTCGCCGAGGATGAAGTACCCGAAGGCCAGGGACAGGAAGATCAGGGTGAATGCGATGGGGAATCCCACGAAGATGGCGAAGAGGAAGACGCCGAGCAGGACGAATCCGAGCAGCTCGGGGCTCAGCGGGGGGTCCCCCGGATGACGCGCCCACACTTGATCAGCTCGGAGAGGCCCTGACCGAGCAGGAGGAGCGCGGTCAGCGGGATCACAGCCTTGAGCGGGTAGAGGATTGGCCGCCAGGCGCTCCAGTCCGAGCGCTCACCGATCTGCCAGGAGAGCCAGAACTCGACCCACCCGGCATACAGGACGAAGAGCATGCCGGGAAAGAAGAAGAGCACGTAGGAGACGACGTCGATGGTGGCGCGGGTCCGCGGCGACCACCGCTCGTAAAACACGTCCGTGCGGACGTGGCCATCCTTGAGCAGGGTGTAGGCCGCCGCCAGCATGAACTGGGCGCCATAGAACATGTAGGTCGTGTCGTAGGCCCAGACGGTGGGGGCGTTGAAGAGGTAGCGGGCCGCCACCTCGTAGGACACGGCCAGGGTCATGGGCACGATCAGCCACGCCCCGAGCCAACCGGCGAGGGTGCTCACGGCGTCGATAGCCCGAAGCATGTGGTCCACCACGCCAGAAGCGGGTGGCGGTGTCGCTGCGCCGGAGGCAGAACTCACGCGGGGGGACGGATGTAGAGCGTCAGGCGATCTCCGTTCACTTGTAGAGGAGGTTCGGCAGCCACAGGGCCAGCTGCGGAAAGAAAAAGAGCAGAGCGAGGCCGAGCATCTGGAGCAGCATGAAGTCGACCATCCCGCGATAGATGTCGCTGAGCTCCCACTTGGGGGCGACCGCCTTGAGGTAGTAGGCGGCCATGGCGACCGGCGGCGACAGGAAGGCCGTCTGGAGATTCACCGCCACCAGCGTGCTGAACCACAGCATATCGAACTTCAGCCCCTGTACCACCGGCACGAAGATGGGCAGGAAGATGAAGATGATGGCCGGCCATTCCAGCGGCCACCCCAGCAGGAAGATGACGAACATGAGCAGGGCCAGCATCACCAGCGGAGGCACCGGGAGCGCGAGCAGGGCGTTGGCCAGCATGGTGCTGGTCCCCAGGCGCGTGAACACGGCCCCGTAGATGTTCGAGGCGACGGCGAGGAACAGGACCAGGCTCGACGTCTGCAGCGTCTTGAGGCACGCATCCCGAAGGACCGGGTAGTTGAGCTTCCCGTAGAAGAGGGTCAGCACGGTGGCCCCAAAGGCGCCCAGTGCCGCCGCCTCGGTCGGGGTGGCCAGGCCAGCGATGATGCTGCCCAGCGCCGCGAAGATAATGACCGCCAGGGGGACGATGCCGGCAAAGAACTCCAGCACGATCTGGCCGTAGGAGGTGGCGCGCTCCGACTTGGGCAGCGGGGGACCCAGGTTCGGGTTCATGAAACTCCGGACCATCGTGTACGCGATGTACAGGCCCGACAGCAGCACGCCAGGGATGATGGCGGCCGCGAAGAGCTGCACGATCGATACGCCGACGATCGGGCCCATCACGACGAGCATGACGCTCGGCGGGATCAGGATCCCCAGGGTGCCACCGGCGGCGATGGATCCGGCCGACAGCTTGGTGTCGTAGCCGGCCTTGATCATGGCCGGGGCGGCCATCAACCCCATCACCGTCACCGAGGCGCCGATGATCCCGGTAGCGGTGGCGAAGATGGTGGCCGTGAAAAGGACCCCGAGATAGAGCGAGCCGCGTACCGGAGCCAGGATGAGCCGGAAGGCGTTGAATAATCGTTCCATGAGCCCGGCCTGCTCCAGAATGTGCCCCATGAAGATGAACAGGGGCACGGCGGCCAGGGTCTCCTCCTTCATGAGCCCGATCGTCTGGAAGACCATCAGGTAGAACACGGTCTCCCCGAACCCGATGTAGCCGAAGACGATGCTGAGGATGATGAGCGTGAAGGCGATGGGGAAGCCCACGAAGATGCCGCTCAGGAGCGCGGCCAGCAGGATGAGGCCGAGGTATTCGGGGCTCACAGCGGCCGTCCCTTGAGGGCCAGGTGGGCGCTCTTGATGAACTCGGAGACACCCTGGATGAGGATGAGCAGGGCCGTGAGGGGCAGCACGGTCTTGAGCGGATAGAGGATCGGGCGCCAGGGGCTGGCGTCCGAACGCTCGGCGATCATCCAGGAGTGCGAGGCTTCCTGGAATCCCATCCAGAAGAAGAAGATCATCCCGGGAAAGAACAGAAAGAGGTAGAGCAGGGCGTCCACCGTTCCCTGCCGGCGGGGTGACCAGTTCTGGTAGAAGATGTCGGTCCTGATGTGGCCGCCCTTGAGGAGGGTGTAGGCCGCGCCCAGCATGAAGTGGCTGCCGTAGAGCATGTAGCTCAAGTCGTAGGCCCAGATGGTGGGGGCGTTGAACACATAGCGGGCGATGACCTCGTAGGTGGTCCCCAGCATCAGCGGGATGATGAGCCACATGAAGATCCGGCCCGACCACTCGGAGATGGTATCGACGACCCGCACCAGGGACACTAGCGCCGGTGGCAGTCCGTCCGCACCGCGATCACGGGTCGCCAAGGCGTTCTCCTCCTGTCCCTCGGAGCCCGGGCCCCGAGTGGGCGAAGCACTCGCGTCCGGACCGCTGGCGGGACGCGCGCCGATGCCGGGAACGGTGATCGGGGCCGGCCAAGCGCCGGCCCCGATCACCGCGATCAGCCGCCTACTTCAGCCAGATCTTCTCCTTCCAGTAGTGCTCGCCGATGAAGTTGTAGGGCGGCCAGTAGGAGAGCCGGTAGGGGACGAGGAGGCCGGCGTACTTCTTCTGGGACTCCACCACTCTCTTGTAGAAGGGGTCTTTGGCAGCGTACCCGTTGTTGATCTCGTCGTAGGCCTTGAGGAATCGGTTGTTGAGCTCGTCGGTCGTCTTGATGATCTTGACGCCCTGGGCGATCAGCTCCGCGCAGGCCTTGGCCGTCTTCTCCTGGAACCGGACGAAGTGGATCCAGTAGGCCGCCTGGGCGGTGGTCTTGACGATCTCCTTGATGTCCGCCGGCAGCGCGTCCCACTTCGACTTGTTGATGATGAACTCGCCCACCGTCACCGGCTCGTGCATGCCCGGCACGTAGTGGAACTTGGCGACCTTGTCCATGCCCAGGATCTTGTCGTCGTAGCAGTTGATCCACTCGGCCCCGTCGATCACGCCCCGCTCCAGGGCCGGCACGATCTCGCCGCCGGGCAGAGTCACGGCGCTGATGCCCAGCTTGCCGTAGGTCTCGGCGCCGATGCCGTAGATGCGGTACTTCATGCCCCGGATATCCTCGAACTTGCGGATCTCCTTCTTGAACCACCCCATGGCCTGGGGGCCTTCGGGGTGGACCTGAAAGGTGACCACGTTCATCTTGAGATTCTTCTGGTAGGCCTCCTGGAGCAGCTCGTGCCCGCCGCCCTCCCAGTACCAGCCGAAGTAGTCAATGAAGTCCATCCCGAAGAGGGGGCCGTGGGTCAACGGGATGAAGGCCTGCAGCTTGCCGATGATGTAGCCGGGGGTAGTGTGTCCGGCATCCAGCACCCCGCGGTTCACCGCGTCCTGGATCTCGAAGACGGGGACGATGGCGCCCCCGGGCAGCATCTCGATCTTCAGTCGCCCGCCGGTATTCTTCTCGATCATCTCCACCAGCAACTTGGCGGCGTCCGCCACGATGGAGGTCGGCGGCCAGCCGTGTTGGGCCTTCCACCGGATCGGCGCCTGCGCCGTGGCCGGTGCCGGCACGCTGTACGAGCCGGCCAGGAAGGCGAGGAAGGCAAGGGCCAGGGCCAGCCCGATCGCGGACCTCACGGTGATCAATCTGCGCATGTGCATCCCTCCTGGCAAATGGCTTGTTGTGGCATTTACGGCTCCGAAGAAGTGGCGCGAGTCTAGTCAGCCGGTCGCACCCTGTCAAGGCGGTCGCTGGCGCCGTGCTACCCTCACTCACGTGCGCAGGCCGGTGATCGCGATGGGGGTGGCGCTGGCCTCGATCGCCCTCTTCGCCGGAGGCCTGGCGTGGCTGCTCGACACTCCACGACCGCCGACCGGCGCCTCCCGAGGCGAGCGGCTGTACTACGCGTACTGCATCACCTGTCACGGCGAGGACGGCCGGGGCTCGTGGCGGGCCGCGCTCTTCTTGATTCGGCCCGGCGATCTGGCCGACGCCGCGCGGATGCAGGAGCATACCGATCAGTACCTCTTCGACGTCATCAAACATGGAGGCGCCCCGTTCGGCCGACCGGGCATGCCCGCCTTCAGCTACCACATGGGCGATGCCGATATCGAGGCGCTGGTCGGGTACATGAGGTCGCTGGCGGCGAAGCATTGAGATGGGGGGCCCCGAAATGGCCCCCCATACCCCCCACACACGCCTCGATCGAGCCCGAGGCTCGATCGCGCCGGCTACTCCCCGAAATGGCCCCCCATACCCCCCACTCACGCCTCGATCGAGCCCGAGGCTCGATCGTGATGGCAACCACGCCCGAATCTCACTCCCGCAAGCGCTCGATCCGGACCAGGATCAGCCGGTCGTCGACCGGCCGCACGGCCAGGCGGACGCGGTCGCCCGCACGGGCGCCGCTGCCGTCGAGGAGCACCGGATCGCCGATGACCTCCATCAGCTCCATGGCGGCCATGCCGAGCGCGGTGATGGGATCGTGGCGCACCAGAATGGTATCGGGGGAAGGACGCGCGATCAGCTCGCCGCGAACCTCATAGGCGGCGGGACGGAGGATGGTTCCCCAGAGGCCGATCGCGAATGCGGCGAGCAGGACGGCGAAGAGGGCGGCCAGCACGAGCCAGCCGCGCCAGGGAGAGCGTCGAGCCGGGGCGGGGTCAGGCGCGGATGATCTACCGGGCCCTGGCCTGCGGGTCGGGGTCCAGATGGAGCACACGGTCAGGCCCCGGGTCCGGCCGCAGGTGCTCCCCGCGAACCAGCCAGCGCTGGTCGCACCCCTCGCGGATCACGGCAGCCGACTGCCGGTCCGCGTAACCGAAGGTGGTCAGGAAGAGCGCGGTACCGGCCGCGCCGCCGATGAGGCAGACGGCCCCCTTGAGCGGGGCGCCGACGACGGTCATGATGGCCGCACCCACGTCATAGCCATCCGTGGGCTGCTTGGCGACGTTGGACTTCTTCTGCTGTGCCGCCGCCAGCATGGGCTGGAGCGGCACGGTCACCCACAGCGCGACCGCCACGCACGCCGCGACCAGTCGAACGCTCATCTCATGCCCTCCCTTGGCTCCGTCTCCGACACTCCGCCATTATCCCGCCCGACCGGCCGCCGACCCACGGAAATCGTGGCAGCTATATAATCCCCTCTACATCCTTTCCCGGAGGGTACTTAGATGAAGCTGGTCCGCTTCTCCGTCAACGGTCAACAGCCGCGCCTCGGGGCGCTCGACAACGACCGCATCCTGGATCTGGAATCGAGCCTGGCTGCCACTCTGGCCAAGAAAGGGGTCACGCGCAGCCACGAGATCGCCGCGGCTCTGGTCCCCCAGAGCACTCGTGCCTTCCTCGAGGGCGGGGCGGCCTCGCAGGAGGCCGTGGCCTCCATCACCGAATGGGTCAGCGTCCCCCGGCGATCGGCCCGGCTGCACGCCCCCATCGCCGACCCTGGCAAGTTCATCTGCATCGGGCTCAACTACCGCGATCATGCCGAGGAGGCCGGCCAGCCCATCCCCAAGGAGCCGCCCATCTTTCCGAAGTGGAACAACACCATCCTCGATCCCGGCGAGCCCATCCTGCGCCCGCGCGGATCGAAGCAGCTCGACTGGGAGGTGGAGCTCGGCGTCGTCATCGGACGCACGGCGCGGCACGTGCCGCGGGAGCGCGCGCTGGACTACGTGTGGGGCTACACGAACATCAACGATGTGAGCGCCCGGGATTTCCAGTTCATCACCAGCCAGTGGGCGGCGGGGAAGATCGCCGACACTTTTGCCCCCGTCGGGCCCTTCATCGCCGACCGCGGCGAGGTCCCCGACCCCCATGTGCTCGATCTCAAGCTCTGGGTGAACGGCAACCTGATGCAGAACGGCAACACCAAGACGTTCATCTTCGACGTGCGCTATCTGGTGAGCTACCTGTCGGGCATCATCACCCTCTCCCCCGGCGATCTGATCGCCACCGGCACGCCGCCGGGAGTGGGCTTCGCGCGCAAGCCCCCAGTCTTCCTGCAGCCGGGCGACGTCTGCAAGCTCGAGATCACGAGCCTGGGCGTCCTGGAAAACCCCGTGAAAGAGGGGTAGCGCCCCGGGGGCCGGGCCCCTCGCGATCCGTTTCCCGCCCTGGCGATCCAGGCCAGGACGGGAGACGGCTTCCGGGCACCGCCCCCTCCGTTCTCAGGTAAACTGGGAATGTGTTGGACCTGCTCACCGAGCTGGTCATCCCGAACGACACCAAGATCGTGCTCCTCTCGCTCGACGGGCTGGGCGGGCTTCCCCATCCCGAGACGGGCAAGTCGGAGCTCGAGACGGCGCGGATCCCGCACCTCACGGCCCTGGCCGCGCGCGGGGCCTGTGGCCTGATCCGCCACGTCGCGCCCGGGATCACGCCGGGCAGCGGGCCAGGACACCTCGGGCTGTTCGGCTACGACCCCCTCGCATACCGGGTCGGCCGGGGCGTGCTGGAATCGCTGGGGATCGAGTTCGACCTTCGGCCCGGCGACGTCGCCGCACGGGGCAACTTCTGCACCGTCGACGCCGGTGGGCTCATCACCGACCGGCGGGCCGGGCGCATCCCCACCGAGGTCTGCACGCGGCTCACCCAGCGCCTGCAGACTATTCGGATACCGGGAGTGGAACTGTTCGTCGAGCCCGTGAAGGAGCACCGCTTCGTCCTGGTCCTCCGGGGCGCCGGACTCAGCGGGCACCTCAGCGAGACCGACCCCCAGGCGCTGGCGAAGCCGCCCCTGGCCGCGCGGCCCCTCGATCCCGCCGCCGAGCGCACCGCCGGGCTGGTCAATGCCTTCGTCGAGCAGGCGCGCCGGCTCCTCGCCGATGCCGCGCCGGCCAACATGGTTCTGCTGCGGGGCTTCGACCGACTGCCTGATCTGCCGCGCTTCCCCGAGGTGTTCCAATTGCGCGCCGCGGCCATCGCAGCGTATCCGATGTACCGCGGGCTGGCCCGACTGGTGGGCATGGAAGTGCTCAAGACGGGAGCGAGCTTCGCCGACGAGGTCGAGACCCTGCGCCAGCACTGGGAAGCCTACGACTTCTTCTTCCTGCATTACAAGGACACGGACAAAGCCGGCGAGGACGGAGATTTCGCGGGCAAAGTCGCCGCGCTCGAGCGGCTGGACAAATTCGTCCCCGAGATCGAGCGGCTCAAGCCGGACGTGCTGGTAATCACGGGCGACCACGCCAGTCCCGCCGTGCTGGCCGGCCACGGCTGGCAGGGCGTGCCCGTGGTGCTGGACAGCCGCTACTGCGGCGCCGACCCCGTCCAGGCCTTCACCGAGCGCGCCTGTGTCGGCGGCAGTCTGGGCATGCTGGCCGCCCAGCACCTCATGCCGCTGGTGATGGCCAACGCGCTCCGGCTCACGAAATTCGGTGCCTGAGCCCATGACCCGGGGCGTGACGGCCTGAACATGCGGTTCTTGTTGCGGTTGCTCGGCGGCATCGGGCTGGCGACGCTCGTCGTCACGGTTGCCTTCACCTACCTGGAGGTGCGCGAGGAGCGCAGCCGGCTGGCCAAGGATCTGGGCCGCCGGGCCGCCCTGGCCGCCGACGCCGTGCGCGAAGCCGCCGAGCCGCTGGTGACCCGCCAGGCCCGGGCCGGCTACGACCGCATCCTCAAGCGCTTCGGCCGGCCCGATCGGGCCATCGCAATCTACGACCAGTTCGGCAGCGTGATCGAGGCCTCGCCCGAAGTGAAGCCGTTGCTGCCGCCGCTGTCGCCGCTGATCTCCGATGCCGTGCGGACGCGCGGCGCCGTGCGGGACTTCCGGAACGTGGGAGGTCACAGCCGGCTTGTGTACGTGCTTCCCCTGGAACGAGAGGAGCGGGCGATCGGCGCGGTCGCCGTCCTCCTCGACGCCGAGGTCCTGGAATCGCAGGAGTGGAGCCTCTGGCGACGCTCGGCCGTCCGCCTGGGGGTCCTCGTCCTGCTCATCACCGGCATCACCTGGCTGCTCGTGCGCTGGTCGGTGACGCGGCCTATCGCGCGCATCGCCGAGTGGACGAAGCAGCTGAAGGCTGGGCAGCCGGTGGCGCCTCCGCCCGACGCCGATGCCAGCCTCTTTGGGCCCCTGGCCGGCGAGGTGACGGGCCTGGCCCGCTCGCTGTCCCGGGCCCGCGCGGTGGCCGAGCAGGAGGCCCGGCTCCGGCTGCTCGGCGAGAGCGTGTGGACGGAGGAGCGCCTGAAGCAGTTCGTCCAAATGCGCTTCGGAGGCCAGCCCATCTTCGTCGTCTCCAACCGCGAACCGGTGAGCCACGTGCGCGATGGCAACACGGTGCGGGCGCTGCAGC